>CAXTNB010000153.1:0-6611 GCA_964245385.1 uncultured Acetobacteraceae bacterium
GCGCAGCAGCGACAGCGGCGTGTCGGGGCGATGCGACGCGCACAGCGTGCGGGCCACGGCGTCGTCGGGCTCCACCGCCAGCGCCTGCTGCAGCCGCTGAGCCAGGACGGCGCGGCCGGGCCAGTCCGGATTGGCGCGCAGGAAGCCGTCGATCTCGCTGGCCGACGCCGCACCCTGGATCTGCGCGCGCAGCCAGACCGCGAGCTTCGCCGCCACCGGATCCGGGCTCGAGGCGGCCTGCTGCTGTGCCGTGCCCAGGATCGAGGCGGCATCCGCGGGGGGTGCCGCGGCGGCGGGCAGCTGCCGCACCGTGCAGCTGGCGAGCAGGATCGCCAGCGTGACGGTCGGCGTGAGGCGGTCGGCGCTGCGCATTCTGTTAGAAGAGGACGCGGAACGTCGCCTGACAAGGATAATGCGAGACCGTCGAGGGCGAGGGCGCCGCGCAGGCGGCCGGGGCCGCGGGCTTTGCGCTTGACCCGCCGGGCCGGGAGGCGCCAGACCGCCTGTGCGAAGAGACGGCTTGCGGAGTTGATCATGTTCGAGGGTTCGATCACCGCGTTGATCACGCCCATGCAGCCTGACGGCGGCCTCGACGAGGGCGCGCTGCGCCGCATCGTCGGATGGCAGATCGAGCAGGGCAGCAGCGCCCTGGTGCCGACCGGCACCACCGGCGAGAGCCCGACCCTGACCCACGCCGAGCACCGCCGCGTGATCGACCTGGTGGTGGCAGAGGCGGCCGGCCGGGTGAGGATCCTGGCCGGCACCGGCTCGAACTCCACCGCCGAGGCGATCGACACCACCCGTCACGCCAAGCGCGCCGGCGCCGACGCCGCCCTGGTGGTGACGCCGTACTACAACCGGCCGACCCAGGAGGGGCTCTACCGCCACTACATGGCGATCGCGGATGCGGTCGAGCTGCCGATCGTGATCTACAACATCCCGGGCCGCAGCGTCGTCGACATGACGGTGGCGACCATGCAGCGCCTGTCGCGGCACCCCAACATCATCGGGGTGAAGGATTCCACCGCCAACCTGCTGCGGCCGCTGCAGATACGCGCCGCCGCCGGGCCGGGCTTCGTGCAGCTCTCCGGCGAGGACGGCACCGCGCTCGCCTTCCTCGCCGCCGGCGGCGTCGGCTGCATCAGCGTCACCGCCAACATCGCCCCCCGGCTGTGTGCCGAGATGCACGCGGCCTGGCGCGCCGGCGCGCTGCGCCAGGCGATGGCGATTCAGGACCGCCTGCTGCCGCTGCACGAGGCGCTGTTCGTCGAGAGCAGCCCGGTGCCCACCAAGTACGCGGCCCAGCTGCTCGGGCTCGCCGGCGAGACCTGCCGGCTGCCGCTGGCGCCGCTCTCCGAGGGTGCGCGCGAGACCGTGCGCCGGGCGGTGCAGGCGCTGGAGGCGGGAGTACCGGAGCCCGCGGTGGCGACGGCGGAGGCCGGGGCCCGGCATGGCTGACAAGCGCAAGAGCGGCATGATCACGCACGGTGTCGCGGCGCAGAACCGCAAGGCGCGCTACGACTACACCATCAAGGAGACGGTGGAGGCCGGCATCGTGCTCAAGGGGCCGGAGGTGAAGAGCCTGCGCCTCGGACGCGCGACCCTGACCGAGGCCTACGCCGGGGAGCGCGACGGCGAGGTCTGGCTGTTCAACTGCTACATCCCGGAATACCAGGCCGGCGTGCTGTCGCGCTTCGAGCCGCGGGCGCCGCGCAAGCTGCTGCTGCACCACAAGCAGATCGACCAGATGCTCGGCGCGGTGGCACGCGGCGGCCAGACGCTGGTGCCGCTCGACATACACTTCAACGAGCGCGGCGTCGCCAAGGTGACGCTCGCGGTCGGCGAGGGGCGGAAGAAATCCGACAAGCGCCACGCCATCGCCGAGCGCGACTGGCAGCGCGACAAGGCGCGCCTGCTGCGCGCCCGCGGTTAGCCCGGCCGAGCTAACAGGTTGTTGACGCTGTCCCTGTAGCCAACATAACGTTAGTTGGGTGGGTGGGGTACGGCCATTGGCTCTCGGTGGAAGCAGACGCGAGGCGCGCGTTCGGCCGGGGCATGATCGGCCGGCCCAGGTCCCGCTCCCGGCCGGCGACAGGGTGCGCGACGATCGCGGGATCAACGTTCCTCCGGATCGCGCGGCTTGAGCGAGGCGGCGTCCAGTGCGGCCGCCAGTCACGCAGCGCTGATCGCGACGCAGCTGGCGGTGAGCCGCTGCGGTCGTGACCTGGAGGCGGCGTTCCGCTGCGTCGTCGAGGGCGCCGCGGCGGTGGTACGCTGCTGCGAGCTGGCCGCGATCGAGGTGGTGGAAGGCAGCGAGCTGGTCTATCGCACCTCGAGCAGGCCGGCCAGCGTCGGCCTGCGCCTGCCGCTGGCGGGGTCCGCCTCCGGCCTCTGCCTCAGCCTCGGCCGCGCCATCCTGATCGAGGACACCAGCACCGACGCGCGGGTCAACGGCCCGGCCTGCGAGCGGCTGGGCATCGGCTCGATGGTGCTGGTGCCGATCCCGCGCCACGGCGTCAGCGCCGGCGTGCTGAAGCTGGCCTGTCCGCGGGCGCACGCCTTCGTCGAGCAGGACGTGCTGCTCGGCCAGCTGCTGGTCGGCATCCTGGCGGCGGGGCTGAGTGCCGCGGACGAGACCGAGGCCAGGGAGGCGCTGGCCTCCAGCGAGGCCTTCAACCGCAGGATCCTGCAGAGCTCCGGCGACCGGATCGAGCTGCTGGACCTCGACGGGAGGATCGTGTCGATCAATCAGGCGGGCCTCACCCTGCTCGGCCTGCGCACCGACTCCGCGATCGTCGGCACCGGCTGGCTGGAGAGCTGGCCCGCGGAGCGGCGGCACGAGGCGGCCGCGGCGCTGGCGGAGGCGCAGGCCGGGCGTTCCGGACGCTTCCGCGCCGCGGGCGTGACGTCGGGAAGCCGGCGGCGCTGGTGGGACGTGGTGGTGACGCCGATCCCGGGTGCGGACGGCGCGCCGCAGCGCCTGCTGTCGATGTCGCGCGACATCACCGAGCTGCACGACGCCAGCGAGCGGGTCGAGCTGGCGCTGGACGCGGGGTCGGTGCTGGGCATCGGCATCTGGGACTCCGGGGTGCTGTCGATCGACAGCCGGATGGCGGCCTCGCTCGGCCTCGCCGCCGGCTCCGGCTGGCGCGACATCGTGCCGTCGGCGCTGCTGGACCGGGTGCATCCGGACGATCAGGCGAGCCTGCGCACGCTGGCGACGCAGGCGGCGCAGGGCAGCGGGGAGCTGCGCGCCGCGTTCCGGCTCCGCTCCGACGACCCGTCCTGCCAGGCCGAGGGCTGGCGCTGGCTGGAGGCGCGGGGCGTGGTGGTGAGTGCGGCCGGCGGCGAGGTCGCCCGCCTCACCGGGGTGCTGATCGACATCGACGCCCGCAAGCGCGCCGAGCTGGAGCTGGCGCTGAACGAGCAGACGCTGCGCCAGATCGCGGACTCGGTGCCGATCCTGATCGCCTACGTCGACCCGGACCTGACCTGTCGCTTCGTCAACCGTGCCTATGCCAGGTGGTTCGGCAGGCCGCTGCACGGCGAGCCGGGACGTCCGATGCAGCGGCTGCTCGGCGTCGCCGTCGCCGACGGACCGCAGGCGCTGCTGAAGCGCGCCCTGACCGGCGAGACGATCCGCTTCGACGATCAGGTCCGCCATCGCGACGGCACCCTGCGCGACGTCGACGTCAGCTACCTGCCGCGGCGCCGCGGCAGCGGCGAGATCGACGGCTGCTACGTGATCGGCATCGACATCACCCGGCGGCAGGAGGAGGCACGCGCGCTGAACCGCTCCAACCTGACGCTGGAGCACAGCCTGGCGATGGTGCAGCACGAGAGCGAGCAGGTCTGGCGCCTGGCCCGCGACCTGCTGAGCGTGTTCGACGCCCAGGGCAGGCTGCGCAGCTTCAACCCGGCCTGGTCCGCCGTGCTGGGCTGGGATCCCGAGCAGCTGCGCGGCCGACGCTACTCCGACTTCCTGCATCCCGACGACGTCGAGCGCACCGCGCACGCGATGGGCCTGATCGCCGGCAGCGGCGGGCTCGGCGGCTTCGAGAGCCGCTGGCGCTGCCGTGACGGCAGCTATCGCTGGCTGTCGTGGAACGCGGTGCTGGCCGAAGGGCTGCTCTACGGCGCCGGACGCGACGTGACCGCCGAGAAGGACGCGGCACTGCGCCTCGCCCGCACCGAGGAGCAGCTGCGGCAGTCGCAGAAGATGGAGGCGGTCGGCCAGCTCACCGGCGGCATCGCGCACGACTTCAACAACCTGCTGACCGGGGTGATCGGCAGCATCGAGATGATGCGGCACCGTCTGCAGCAGGGGCGCGCCGGCGAGCTGGACCGCTACCTGGACGCCGCCGGGGGGGCTGCCGAGCGGGCGGCGTCGCTGACGCACCGCCTGCTGGCGTTCTCGCGCCGGCAGACGCTCGACCCCAAGCCGGTCGCCGCCGAACTGCTGGTCGACGGGATGGAGGACCTGATCCGGCGCACCGCCGGGCCCGCGGTGGCGCTGCAGATCGTCCGTCATCCCGGGCTGTGGACCATCTTCTGCGACCCCGGGCAGCTCGAGGCGGCGCTGGTCAACCTCGCCAACAACGCCCGCGACGCGATGCCCGACGGCGGCCGCCTGGTGATCGAGACCAGCAACGCGGTGCTCGACGACGCCGAGACCGAGGGCGAGATCCCGCCCGGCGACTACGTCGCGATCTCGGTCGCCGACACCGGTGCCGGCATGTCGGCCGAGGTGGCGGCACGCGCCTTCGACCCGTTCTTCACCACCAAGCCGATCGGCCAGGGCACCGGGCTCGGCCTGTCGATGATCTACGGGTTCGCGCGGCAGTCGGGCGGCGATGCGCGCATCGTGACCCTGCCGGGCTACGGCGCGCGGGTGACCATCTACCTGCCGCGCTACCGCGACCCGCGGGGCGAGGCCGGCGGCGGAGATGCCGGCTCGTCGCGCCCCGGCCGCACCGTGCTGCTGGTCGAGGACGAGCCGATGGTGCGCATGCTGCTCGGCGAGGCGCTGGCCGAGGTCGGCTGCGACACCATCGAGGCGGCCGACGGCGTCGGCGGCCTGCGGGTGATGCAGGACAAGCCGGTCGACCTGCTGATCACCGACATCGGCCTGCCGGGCGGCATCAACGGCAGGCAGCTGGCGGAGGCGGCGCGGACGCTGCGGCCGGGCCTGAAGGTGCTGCTCATCACCGGCGGCGGGGAGAGCCCGTTCCCACGCGCCGCCCCGGTGTTCGGCGAGAGCCTGGTCGCGGGCGAGGGTCCCGGCGATGTCTGGACTCAGGTGATCGAGAAGCCGTTCACCATGGAGTCGCTGATGCAGCGCGTACGCTCCATGATCCGCACCTCGCCGGCGCACGTGCTGGTGCAACCGCCTGCCGATGCTCCCGTTCAGGCTCCGAACTCCTGAGATAGCCGAAAACATGAAGAAGCTCATTCACGGCCTGGCCGCTGCCGGGGCGATCGCCATCGGGCTTCAGCCCGCCGCGGCACCTCGCGCCCACGCCGACACGCCGCCGCCGCGCACCCGCGGCGTGGTCACCGCGGTGAACGGCGACACGGTGACGCTCAGGACCCGCTTCGGCGGTCCGGCGACGCTGAAGATCGGCTCCGACACCGGCTTCGTGGGGGCGGCGAAGTCGACGCTGGCGGAGGTCAAGCCGGGCCGCTTCATCGGCACCGCGGCGACGCCCGGGCCGAACGGCACCCTGCGCGCGATCGAGGTCACCATCTTCCCCGACAGCATGCGCGGCGCCGGCGAGGGCAACTACGGCTGGGACCTGGGCAAGTCGAGCTCGATGACCAACGGCACCATCGGCACCGTGACCGCGTCCACCAAGCTGAGCATGACGGTCAGCTACAAGGGCGGCCAGAAGACGCTGCTGGTCCCCGACGACGTGCCGGTGGTCGACCTGGAGCCAGGCGACCGCTCGCTGCTGCAGCCGGGCGCGCACGTGGTGGCGATCGGGCCGAAGTCGTCCGACGGCAGCGTCGCGGTCAAGCGCATCATCATCGGCGAGAAGGACGTCGTGCCGCCGATGTAGCGGCCGACGCGGGAGGTCAGCGACGTGCGGGGTCGATCCGGCCGGACCGAGGCGGCGCGCGAGCGGGTGGTCATCCACCCGCTGGTGGTGCGCGTCACGCACTGGGTCAGCGCGTTCGCCATCGGCTGCATGGTGGCCAGCGGCTGGCAGATCTACGACGCCTCGCCGCTGCTGCCGTTCCACTTCCCGGGCCGGCTGACGCTGGGCGGCTGGCTCGCCGGCGGCATCGCGTGGCACCTGGCGGCGATGTGGCTGCGTCTGGGCAACGCGCTGATCTACTTCGCCTACGGCTTCATCGGCCGGCACTTCCGGCGCACGCTGCTGCCGATCCGACCGTCCGATGTCGCGCGCGACCTGCGCCGCGCGCTGACCTTCAGGCTGCGCCACGAGCTCGGCGTCTACAACGCGGTGCAGCGGCTGCTCTACCTGGGCGTGCTGCTGCTCGGGATCGTGGCCGTGCTGTCCGGGTTCGGCCTGTGGAAGCCGGTGCAGCTGCAGCTGCTCGACCAGCTGGTGGGCGGCTACCCGGTGATGCGCTGGATCCACTTCCTG
>CAXTNB010000154.1:0-6604 GCA_964245385.1 uncultured Acetobacteraceae bacterium
ACCTCGCGCCCGGCGGCGAGGCCGACGGCGGCCGGACGCCGGGCGAGCAGCCGCAGCAGGTACAGCGGCCCGCCGGCCTTCGGCCCGGTGCCCGACAGGCCGTGGCCGCCGAACGGCTGCACGCCCACCACCGCGCCGACGATGTTGCGGTTGACGTACAGGTTGCCCGCCTCGACGCGGCCGATGACGGCGTCGATGGTCTCGTCCAGCCGCGTGTGCAGGCCGAAGGTCAGCGCGTAGCCGGTGGCGGCGATGTCGTCGAGCAGGGCGCCGAGGCCGTCGCGGCGGTAGCGCAGCACGTGCAGCACCGGACCGAACACCTCCTCGCGCAGGTCGCCGACCCGGTCGATCTCGACCAGGGTCGGCGGCACGAAGCTGCCGGCCGCGCAGCCGTCCGGCAGCGACAGCGCCTCGACCGGATGGCCGGCGCCGCGCATCGCCGCCAGGTGTGCCGCGATGCCGTCGCGGGCGGCGTCGCTGATCACCGGGCCGACGTCGGTGCGCAGCCGCTCCGGCGGCCCGACGCGCAGCTCCGCCATCGCGCCGCGCAGCATGCGCAGGGTGCGCTCGGCGACCTCGTCCTGCAGGCACAGCAGGCGCAGCGCCGAGCAGCGCTGGCCGGCCGAGTTGAACGCGGACTGGATCACGTCGGTGACCACCTGCTCGGTCAGCGCCGAGCTGTCGACGATCATCGCGTTCTGGCCACCGGTCTCGGCGATCAGCGGGATCGGGCGTCCGTCGCAACCCAGGCGGGACGCCAGGCCGCGCGCGATGGTGCGGGCGACCGCGGTCGAGCCGGTGAACATCACGCCGTCGGCGTGGCCGATGAGGCCAGCGCCGACCTCGCCGTCACCCGGCACCAGCTGCAGCGCCGCCTCGGGCACGCCGGCCTGGTGCAGCAGGCGCACCGCCTGGGCCGCGATCAGCGGCGTCTGCTCGGCGGGCTTGGCCAGCACCGCGTTGCCGGCGGCGAGTGCCGCCGCCACCTGTCCGGTGAAGATGGCGAGCGGGAAGTTCCACGGGCTGATGCACGCCACGCTGCCGAGCGGGCGGTGCGTGCGCCGATCGAAGTCGCGACGGATGAGGGCGGCGTAGTAGCGCAGGAAGTCGACCGCCTCTCGCACCTCGCCGACCGCGTCGGCGAGGCTCCTGCCGGCCTCGCGCACGATCAGTCCGAGCAGCGTCGGCATCGCCTCCTGCAGCGACGCGGCGGCGCGCTCGAGCACCGACGCGCGCGCCTCCGGCGGATGGGCGCTCCAGGACCGCGCACCCTCGGCGGCGCGCTCGAACAGCGCCGGGACGGCCGCGGCCGCGGTGTGGCGCACCTCGCCGACCCGGTCGCGGCGGTCGGCGGGATTGAGCACCGGGATCGGCGCGTCCGCGTCCGGGCCTGCGTCCGCTGCGATGGCCGGCGGGGCGGCGCTCCAGCTGACGGGAGCGTCCCGCAGCGCGTCGGACAGCCAGGCCAGGCGATGCTCGCTGTTGAGGTCGAGCCCGGCGGAGTTGCGCCGCTGGTCGCCGAACAGGTCGCGCGGGGCGGCGATGCGCGGGTCGGGCGCGCCGACCGGCGCGGCGGCGGCGACGCGGCGCGCCGGATCGGCGATCAGCTCCTCGATCGGGACGGCCTCGTCGCCGATGCGGTTGACGAACGAGCTGTTGGCGCCGTTCTCCAGCAGGCGACGCACCAGGTAGGCGAGCAGCGTCTCGTGGGTGCCGACCGGGGCGTAGATCCGGCAGGGACGATCCAGCGCGTCCGGCCCGACCACCTCCTGGTACAGCGGCTCGCCCATGCCGTGCAGGCACTGGAACTCGTACTGCGTCGGGTGGAAGCCAGGGCCGGCCATGGCGTGTATGCTGGCCAGCGTGCGGGCGTTGTGGGTGGCGAACTGCGGAAAGATCGCGTCGGGGGCGGCGAGCAGGCGGCGCGCGCAGGCGACGTAGCTGACGTCGGTATGCGCCTTGCGCGTGAACACCGGGAAGTCCTCGAGCCCGTCCTGCTGCGCGCGCTTGATCTCGCTGTCCCAGTAGGCGCCCTTGACCAGGCGCAGCATGATGCGCCGGCGGGTGCGTCGGGCCAGCTCGACGATCCAGTCGATCACCATCGGCGCGCGCTTCTGGTAGGCCTGCACCACGAAGCCGATGCCGTTCCAGCCCGAGAGCGCCGGCGCCTGGCACAGCGCCTCGAGCAGGTCGAGCGAGAGCTCCAGCCGGTCCGCCTCCTCGGCGTCGATGTTCAGGCCGATCTCGTAGTCGCGGGCGAGCCCGGCGAGCGCCACCAGGCGCGGCAGCAGCTCGTCCATCACCCGCTCGCGCTGCGCCCGGCCGTAGCGCGGGTGCAGTGCGGACAGCTTGATCGAGATGCCGGGCCCCTCGTAGATGCCGCGTCCGCCGGCGGCGGCGCCGATCGCGTGGATCGCCCGCTCGTAGTCGCCGCAGTAGCGGGCCGCGTCGTCGGCGGTCAGCGCGGCCTCGCCCAGCATGTCGTAGGAGTGCCGGAAGCCGCGTCGCTCCGGCCTGCGGCTGCGTGCCAGCGCCTCGGCGATGGTCTGGCCGGTGACGAACTGCTCGCCCATCA
Organism: uncultured Acetobacteraceae bacterium; assembly: GCA_964245385.1. Lineage (GTDB taxonomy): Bacteria > Pseudomonadota > Alphaproteobacteria > Acetobacterales > Acetobacteraceae > Lichenicoccus. The sequence goes on from CAXTNB010000154.1 coordinate 2,576, forward strand.
TGCGCATCGCCCGGTCGACGGCGCGCCGGATCACCGGCTCGCCGCCGCGGCCGATCAGCCCGGTCAGCGAGGCCGAGAGGCCAGCCTCGCCGCCGGCGGCGGTCAGGCGCCCGGTGACCACCAGGCCCCAGGTGGCGGCGTTGACGAACAGCGAGGGCGAGCGGCCGAGATGCGCCTGCCAGTCGCCGGTGCTGATCTTGTCGCGGATCAGCGCGTCGCGCGTCGCGGGGTCGGGGATGCGCAGCAGCGCCTCGGCGAGGCACATCAGCGCCACCCCCTCCTGGCTGGAGAGGTCGTACTCGCGGATCAGCCCCTGCACGCCGCCCCGCGCCGACTTGCGACGCATCGCCGCCACCCGCGCGCGCGCCAGCGCGTCCGACGCCGCCGCTTCGGCGGCCGGCACCGTGGCGTCGGCCAGCAGCGCCGACACCGCCTGCGTCTCGGCGATCCGGCAGGCCGCGGTGATGCGGTCGCGCAGCGCGCCCTGCGGCCGGAGCGAGGCCGCCAGGTCGAGGAACGGTCGCGGCGGCGCGTCGGTCGCGGGGTCGATGGTCGCGCTGCTCATGGGACCGTATCCTCGCCGCGAGGCGGTGAGATTTCGCATCGCGGCGAGTCCGGTGCAACCGTTTCCCGCGCCGGGCGGCCGGCCCCGGCTCGGCACCGACAGGCAGCAGGACGCTTCATGAGCAGGACGCACGGGATGGACCAGGTCGGGCCGGCGAGCGCGGAGCAGCGGCGCGCGCCGGCCCTGGCCGCCTCGCTGCGGCCGCGCCACGTCGCGATGATCTCGCTCGGCGGCGTGGTCGGCGCGGGGCTGTTCGTCGGCAGCTCGGCGGCGATCCAGCTCGCCGGGCCGGCGGTGCTGCTGGCCTACCTGCTGGCCGGCGCGATCTCGTTCCTGATGATGCGCATGCTGGGCGAGATGGCGGTGGCGCGGCCCGGGCACGGCTCGTTCAACGGCTATGTCCGGCTGGCGCTCGGCGCGCGCGCGAGCTTCGTCAGCGGCTGGCTGTACTGGTATTTCTGGGTGATCGTGGTGGGTGCCGAGACCATCGCCGGCGCCGCGCTGATCCATGACTGGGTGCCCGCCGTGCCGGTGTGGGCGATCGGCCTGGTGCTGATCAGCCTGATGACGCTGAGCAACCTGATGTCGGTGCGCTCGTACGGCGAGTTCGAGTTCTGGTTCTCGCTGCTCAAGGTCGGCGCGATCGGCCTGTTCGTGCTGGGCGGCGCCGCCTGGATCGCCGGCGGTGACGCGCCGCACGCGGCACTCGCCACCCTGACCGGGCACGGCGGCTTCGCGCCGCACGGCTGGCTCGCGGTGCTGGCGACGGTGCCGGTGGTGGTGTTCTCGCTCACCGGATCGGAGATCGCCAGCATCGCGGCCGCGGAATCCGACGACCCGCCGCGCAACGTCGCACGCGCCTGCCGCCGCGTGGCGCTGCGCATCGTGATGTTCTACGTCGCGGCCATCCTGGTGATCCTCTGCATCGTGCCCTGGAGCGGCTTACGCTCCGGACACTCGCCGTTCCTGGCGGCGATGGACGTGATGGGCGTGCCGGGCGGCCGGACGGTGATGCGCCTGATCGTGCTGGTCGCCGTGCTGTCCTGCCTGAACTCGGGGCTGTACGTGACCTCGCGCATCCTGCGCGAGCTAGCGGCGCAGGGCGACGCGCCGGCGGCGTTGGTGCGCACGGGCGCGCGCCGGGTGCCGATCCGGGCGATCCTCACCGGCAGTGGCTTCGGCTTCGCCGCCTGCATCGCCTCGATCGCCTCGCCGGACCTGGTGTTCGCCTTCCTGCTCAACACGTCGGGTGCCGTGATCCTGGTGATCTACGCGATGATCGCCCTGGCGCAGATACGCGCCCGACGCGCCATGCGGGCGCGGCACGAGACGCCGCGCTTCGCGATGTGGTGGTTTCCCTGGCTGAGCTACGCCGCGATCGCCGCGATGCTGTCGGTGCTGGTGGCGATGGCGATCCTGCCGGCGCAGCGCGCGGAGGTGGGAGCGAGCCTGCTCAGCGTCGCGGTCGCGGTGGCGGCCTGCGCGCTGCGGCATCGCCGTCCGGGATCGCCGCCTGGCCGCGCGTGACGGGACGCGCGCCGTCGGGACCCGGCCCGGTCGCCTACGGAACCGGCGCCGCGGCCCCGATCGCCATGCCGCCGATCGCCGAGGCGACCGCGGCGCCGAGCCGGTGATGCTGGTCGGCCTCGAAATGCACGCCGTCGAGCGGGCTCACGCGTATCACCGAGCCGGCATCGAGGAAGCTGGCACCGTGGCGTAGCGCCACCGCCTGGTAGAGCGGCGCCAGCGCGCGCGACTTCGCGGCACCCCCCGCCAGGATCCCCTCCAGCGCGCCCACCTCCTCGATCGGCGCCGGCGCGATCAGCAGCAGCCGCGGCGGCGGCCCGAAGCTGCCGGTGCAGAGCAGGATCTCGCGCAGCAGCCGCTCGATCGAGCCGGCGATGTCGGCAGGCGTCACCGAGAAGCGCGTCTTGAGGTCGTTGGTGCCGAGCATCAGCACCACTAGGTCGAGCGGCACGTGGCTCTCCAGGCAGGCGCGCAGCGTGCGCAGGCCGTTCCTGTGCGTGCCCTCGACCGGGTCGTCGTGCACCGTGGTGCGTCCCGGCAGCCCCTCCTCGATCACCACCCAGTCCGCACCGAGTGCCGCGCGCAGCACCCCCGGCCAGCGGTCGGCGGCCTCGAAGCGCTGCAGCACGCTGCCCTCCTGCATCGGCCGGGTGCCGTGGGTATTGGAGTCGCCGTAGCAGAGGATTGTATAGGGAGGCATGGCCGAGTTCCTTCCGCGTCACCGCCCCCCGCTGCTACCACGATTCGAGACCGCGGTGACCGAGGTGAGCCTCGACTACCTGGACGACGGCGAGGCGGTCGCGTCGCCGGAGCGGGTGCTCGGCGTGGCGGCGCTGTCCGGGGACGCCGCGGCGGACCTCTCGGTCGGGCTGCCGGCGATCGGCGGCGGCGGGCTGCGCGAGGTCTGGCGCGCCGCGCGACCGGTCGAGCGTCGCGGCGCGATCGACGGGGTGCGGTTCGCGCGCGCCGGCGGCCTGTGCTTCGGCATGCTGCGCACGCCGGTGGCACCCGGCGGTGCGGCGGCGGCGGCGGCGGCGGCGTATCGCTCGATCTTCGCGCTGATCGAGCGCGAGGGCTGCCCGCACCTGCTGCGTGTCTCGAACTACCTGCCCGACATCACGGGCGTCGAGGCCGGCGAGGAGCGGTACCGGGCGTTCAATGCCGGCCGCGCCCTCGCCTTCGCCGCCCGCGCCCGCGATGCCGCGCAGGCTCCGGCCGCCTGCGGGCTCGGCTGCGGCGGCGACGCGCTGCTGGTGTTCTTCCTCGCCGGCGACCGGCCCGGGCGCAACATCGAGAACCCGAGGCAGGTCAGCGCCTACCGCTACCCGGCGCAGTACGGCGCGCGCGCGCCGCTGTTCGCGCGCGCGACGCTGGCCTGCGGCATGCTGTTCATCTCCGGCACCGCCAGCATCGTCGGGCACGAGAGCCGGCATGCCGGCGACGTCGCCGCGCAGGCCGACGAGATGCTGCGCAACCTCGAGGCGCTGCTGTCGCGGGCGCAGCAGCTGGGCTGCGCGGTGACGCCGGCCGAGCTTCGCGCCAAGGTGTACCTGCGCCATGCGGGCGACGGCGACGTCGTGCGCGCGCGGCTGCGCGCGGCCGGGCTGGCCGCCCCGGTGGCGCTGCTGCAGGCGCAGATCTGCCGGCCGGAGCTCGACGTCGAGATCGAGGCGCACGCGCCCTGGAGGACCCGACAATGAGCGACGCCGGCGAGATCCTGCTGCGCCGGGACGGGTGGCTCGGGCGCATCACCCTGAACCGGCCGCAGGCGATCAACGCGCTGAGCCTGGGCATGGTGCGCACGATGCGGGCGGCGCTGCGGGACTGGCGTTCGGAGCCGCGGGTGCGGACGGTGCTGATCGATGGCGCCGGCACGCGCGGCCTGTGCGCCGGCGGCGACGTCCGCGCGATGTACGACGCGGCGAAACGCGGCGAGA
>CAXTNB010000155.1:0-6554 GCA_964245385.1 uncultured Acetobacteraceae bacterium
CACCTCGTTGCCCACCTCGTTGCCGGGGGGGAGGGCGATGCTATCCTACATCGCCGCAGCGACCGGAAGGGCAGGCATGGGCCAGCATGACAGCGGACGCGCCGCCTGCGAGGTGAGCTGGTTCTCGGCACTGTGCGACGACGATTACGAGTTCCTCGGCGTGCCCGACCCGGCGCTGCGCGCCTCGTTCGCGCACTGCCGCGACATCGTGCTGGCGGCCGAGAGCGGAGGGCTGGACGGCGTGCTGCTGCCGTCCGGCTACGCGCTCGGCATCGACGCGGTCAGCTTCGCCGCCGGCATGGCGCCGCTGACCCGTCGCATCCGGCTGCTGGCGGCGATCCGTGCCAGCGAGATGTGGCCGCCGCAGCAGGCGCGACAGCTGGCCTCGCTCGGCGCCATGCTCGACGGTCGGCTGGCGATCAACGTCATCTCCTCAGATCTGCCCGGCGAGACGCTGGAGGGTGCGGCGCGCTACCGGCGCACCCTGGAGTGCATGCGCATCCTGCGCACCCTGCTCGGCGGCGAACGCCTCGATCACGAGGGCGAGTTCTACCGGCTGGCGCTCGATCCGCCCCGGCTGTGCCGCCCCGGCGCGCCGCCGCCGCTGTTCTATTTCGGCGGCCTGTCGGAGGCGGCGCGGGAGACCGCGGCGGCGGGTGCCGACGTCTACCTGATGTGGCCGGACCGCATCGAGGCGGTGCGGGCGACCATCGCCGACCTGCGCGCCCGTGCCTCGGCGCGCGGGCGCTGCCTGCGCTTCGGCTACCGGGTGCACGTGGTGGTGCGGGAGACCGAGGCGGCGGCGCGCCGGGCGGCGGCGCGGCTGCTCTCGCGCCTCGACGACGCGGAGGGCGAGCGGATACGCGCGCGCTCGCTCGACAGCCGCTCGGAAGGGGTGCGCCGGCAGGCCGCGCTACGAGACGCGGCCGACCCGGACGGCTACGCCGAGGCCAACCTGTGGACCGGCATCGGCCGCGCGCGCTCGGGATGCGGCGCCGCCATCGTCGGCGATCCGGACCAGGTGCTGGCCAAGCTGCGCGCCTACCGGGCGATCGGCATCGAGGCCTTCATCCTGTCCGGCTACCCGCACGCGACGGAGTGCGACCTGTTCGCCCGCCACGTGCTGCCGCGGCTGCAGCACGAGGCGCTGACGCGATCCTGAGGGACCCGCCGTCGCGGGTCCCTCCCCCGGCTCCGGGCGTCGGCTCAGCCGCGGCCGGTCAGCGCCTGGATCAGCTTGGTCTCGAGGGTGCGGTACGGCGTCCCGTCGGGCTGGAACACGTCGTGGTGCCAGATCACCGGCCCCTCCGAGGCGTAGGGCTGCAGCGTGGTGTTGCCGCCGGCGGGAGGCGGGTTGCCGCTCGGGGTCAGCACGACCTGGTAGGCCTGGGCGTTCAGGCCGGCGTAGTCCGACGCCGCCGCGTAGGGATGCTGCCACGAATCCCAGGTCAGGATGGTCTGGGTGCGGCCGCTGACCAGCCCCCAGTTGATCGCCATCACCCGCTCCTCGAAGGCGATCGGCAGGCAGGTGTCGAACACGCTGCCGGCGTCGCGCGCCATGTATTCCGAGCACAGCACCGGCCGGCCGTACTGCTTGAGCTGCTGGATCGCGGTCAGGAAGCTCTCCGGGAAGCCGTAATTGTGGAAGGTGAACACGTCGGACTGCTCGTACTGCACCGTCTGCGTCGGGTTGAACGCGGCCGGGTTGGAGAAATCCCCCGACCAGAGCGGAGAGCTGAGCGGCTGGCTGGGCGAGGCCGCGCGCGCGGCGGCGAAGGCCTGCGGCAGCAGCGCGGTCACCAGCTGCACCTTGTTCGCCGGCTCCAGGTAGCCGTAGCTGTTGCCGTTGGTGTTGTCGGGCTCGTTCCAGATGTCCCACAGCAGCACCCGCTGGTCGCGGGCGAACGCGCCGACCACGTCGGTCACGTAGCTCAGCAGCCGCGGATACTGCGCCGGCTGCAGCAGGGTGTCGGCACCCGGCGACTGCACCCACTGCGAGTTGTGTATGCCCGGCACCGGTGCGGGCTGCGCGCCGAGGCGGGGGAACGGGTTCCAGCAGCTGTCGAACAGCACCGGCATGGTGCGTATGCCGTGCGCGCTGCTGATCGCGAGGTAGGTGTCGAAGCGGCTCTTGAAGCCGGCCGGATCCTGCTGCCACAGCAGGTCGTGCAGGAACACGCGCATCACGTTCATGCCGATGCCGGCGGCGAAGCCGAGCTCGCGGTCTATGGTCGTGGTGTCGAAGCTGGCCGCCTGGAACATCTCGAGCTGGTTCGATGCCGTCGACGGCACGAAGTTGGCGCCGACCAGCCAGGGCTGCGCGGCATACCAGTCGTTCGCCCGCTGCGCGGTCCAGCGGGCCGAGGTGCCGGCGGCGGCGGCGGCGGTGGATCCGCCCAGCTGGCTGGCCGCGAGTGCCCCTGCGGCCGCTGCGAGCAGCGTACGTCTCTCGATCTCGGTCATGTCGTCTCCTCACGCGCGGCGCTCGTGCGCCACGTCCGATTTGGCGGTGCCTGCCCGTGCGGACCGGCGCCGCGTGCGACGGAAGTCGGCCGGCGCATGACCGGCTCGATCATGCCCGGCGAGGCGCTCGCCGGGGCCGCTCCGGCGGCCCGGCGAAGCCACGCCTCGGTCGGCTCCCGCATCGACGCTACGCAGCGGTGATTTGTCCGACAATCGGCCGGCCGGCAGATCCGGAAAACGTGATGAACATTGATCGCAAAGCCAAGGCGCAAAGCCCCGGGGCGAGACCCCGGCGCGGCCGGCGCCGGATCAGGCGCGCCTCACCCCGCGCCGTGCCGCGACAGCAGGGCCGCGGGCGGCTCGGCGCCGCCATCCTCGCGACGATGGTTCGGCTGCAGCCGGAGCTCGCCCGCCGACAACCAGGCCGGCACCATCGCCGCCGGCATCGGCCGGGACAGCAGGTAGCCCTGGAGCCGGGTGGCGCCGAGCTCGGCCAGCATCGACATCTGCGACTCCGTCTCCACGCCCTCCGCGGTCACGTCGAGCTGCATCGCGCGCGCGATCAGCAGCATCGCGCGGATGATGGCGAAGCCCTCCTCGCTCTCCTCCTGCACGAAGGCGCGGTCGATCTTGATGGTGTCGATCGGCAGCGTCTTCAGCCGCGCCAGCGAGGAGAAGCCGGTGCCGAAATCGTCCAGCGCCAGGCACACCCCGCGGGCGTGCAGCGCCTCCAGCGCCGGCATGATCCGGAACGGGTCGGCGACGAACATGCTCTCGGTGATCTCCAGGTGCAGCCGGTGCACCGGCAGGCCCGACGCGTCCAGCGCCGCCTGCACGTCCTCCAGCAGGTGGCCGGACAGGATCTGCGCGATCGAGATGTTCACCGCCACCGCCGGCGGATCCGGCCCGGGCCACAGCATGGCGGCGCGGCACGCCTCGAACAGCACGAAGCGGCCGATGGCGACGATCTGCTCGGACTGCTCGGCGATCGGGATGAAGATCTCGGGGCTGATGCGGCCGAGCTGCGGATGGGTCCAGCGCAGCAGCGCCTCCATCACGTCGCAGCGCCCGGAGGCGGCGTTGATGATCGGCTGGTAGTGCAGCGCCAGCGCCCCGTCGCCCGGCGCCTTGCGCAGGCTCTGCTCGATCAGGCGCCGCTCGCTGATCAGGCGGGCGAGCTCGGTGTTGAACACCGTCAGCCGGCCGCCGCCCTCCTTCTTGCCGGAATACATGGCGACGTCGGCGGCGCTGATCAGCTCGTCCTGCGACATGCCGTGGCGCGGGCACAGCGACACGCCGATGGTGACGCCGATCCGCACCGTGCGCCGGCCGCCCTGCGGCGGATCGGTCTCGATCGGCGCGGTCAGCGATTTGCGGATCCGCTCGGCGAGCGGCAGGATGGCGGCCTCCCCCGGGCAGCGTATCGTCACGATGACGAACTCGTCGCCGCCCCAGCGCGCGACGTAGGCGCCGAGCGAGCATTCCATCAGCCGCGCCGCGACCACGCGCAGCACGTGGTCTCCGACGTCGTGTCCCTGCAGGTCGTTGATCTGCTTGAAGCCGTCGAGGTCGAGGAACAGCACCGCGAGCCCGGCCTCGGTCTGCGCCGCGTCCTTCAGCAGCTCCGCCAGGCGCTCCGACAGCGTCGCCCGGTTGAGCAGGCCGGTCAGCGAGTCGGTCGAGGCCAGGCGGGCGAGCGCGCGGGCGTAGCTCTTGCGCTCCATGATCTCGTGCTGCAGGTCGGCGGTGCGCGCCTCGATGCGCGACTCCAGGGACTGGTTGGCCTCGTGCAGGGCGGCCTGGGCGGCCTGCAGCGAGGCGTTGGCGGCCGCCGTGCGGTCCTGCTGCATGATCGCGTCGGCCATCATCAGCTGGTGGCGGCGCGCCAGGCGGATGAAGTCGATGACGCGGCGATGCAGCACGACGCAGGTCGCGGTCATCACCATCGCGTCGAACAGCCCCAGCGCGCCGAGCGAGAAGTTCACCCGGCCGGGCTGCAGCAGGAACATCAGCGAGAACGGCAGGATCAGCGACAGGCAGTAGCCGATCGATACGCGCGACACGGCACCCAGCATGATCGGGCTGCCCCCGGCCATGGCCGCGAGCACCACCGCGGCGCCGGCGCGGCTGGTCTCGGTCATCGAGTGGAAGAACAGCGGCGGAAACGCCACCCAGACCAGCGCCGCCGCCGCGACCCCGGTCGCGTAGCGCCGGATCTCCGCCTCGCCGCCCGCGGCCCCCGAGGGTCGCCGCGGGTACCACAGCAGCAGGTCCAGCGTGCGGACGCCGAGCACGACCGCCATCGCGCACAGCCAGCCGATCAGGCGGTCGAGGTCGCGCGGCGTCGCGATCATGACCGCGAGGAACAGGCTCGCGATCGCCGACATCGCCAGGCCACCGCCGGCATAGTCGTACAGCGCACTCGCCTGGTCGCGCACGACGAGGGCCGCGAGCCGCCCCGGCTCGGGCCCGCCGGACGGCCCGGGATCGGCCGCTTCGGCCGCTACGACCTCGCGTTCCTGCAACGGTGCCTCTTCATCGACTGTGCTGCGAGACGAAGCCTAACCGTTTCGCGGGACGAGGGCATCCACTAGCAGGATGCGCGGCAGCGGATAGTGACCCCTCCAGACGCCACTACCCGTCGGATCGGGGTCTGGGGCCCCAGCGGGTCAAGGGCAGAGCCCTCGCCTGTGCTTCTCCCGCGCCGCGTCAGACCACCATGTCGTCCGGCAAGCGCCCGGCCGGGCTCAGCCGACCGGGGCCTCCGAGGTGGCCGAACCGCGCCACAGGTCGATGCCGCTCTCCACCGCCGAGCGATCGATCTCGGCGAGCTCGGCGTCGCTGAAGTCGAGGCGGTGCAGCGCATCGAGGCTGTCGTCGAGCTGGGCCACCGAGCGGGCCCCGATCAGGGCGGAGGTGACGCGGCGGTCGCGCAGCACCCAGGCGATCGCCATCTGCGCCAGGCTCTGGCCGCGGCGCTGGGCGATCTCGTTGAGGGTGCGGACGCGGCCGAGCAGGTCGTCGGTGAGCAGGTCGCGCGAGAACGAGCTGTCCTTGGCGGCCCGCGACCCTTCCGGGATGCCGCCCAGGTACTTGGCCGTCAGCAGCCCCTGGCCGAGCGGCGAGAAGGCGATGCAGCCGGCGCCGATCTGGTCCAGCGTGTCGAGCAGGCTGTCCTCGATCCAGCGGTTGACCAGCGAGTACGAGGGCTGGTGGATCAGCAGCGGCGTGCCCAGGTCGCGCAGGATGGCGGCCGCCTTGCGCGTCATCTCCGGCGAGTAGGAGGAGATGCCGACGTAGAGCGCCTTGCCCTGGCGCACGACGTGGTCGAGCGCGCCCATGGTCTCTTCCAGCGGCGTCGAGGTGTCGATGCGGTGCGAGTAGAAGATGTCGACGTACTCGAGGCCCATGCGGCGCAGGCTGTCGTCGAGGCTGCCGACCAGGTACTTGCGCGAGCCGCCGATGCCGTACGGTCCCGGCCACATGTCCCAGCCCGCCTTGCTGGAGATCACCAGCTCGTTGCGGTGCGGCCGCAGGTCCTGGGCCAGGATCTTGCCGCTATTCTCCTCGGGCGAGCCGTAAGGCGGCCCGTAATTGTTGGCGAGATCGAAGTGCGTGACGCCGCGGTCGAAGGCGCGACGCACCACCGCGCGGCCGGTCTCGTAGACGTCCGCGCCGCCGAAATTGTGCCACAGGCCGAGCGAGATCGGCGGCAGGTCGAGCCCGCTGCGGCCGCAGCGCCGGTAGGGGTGGCGGGTGTAGCGGTCGGCGTCGGGAACGTAGGTCATGTCTGCCTCCTGAATGGATCCAGCAACGAGAGCAAGGACGCGGAATCGGGACGCGGCGCGGCCTGCACCGCCTGCCAGGCCGTCCCGTCGAGGGTGGACGCCACGTGGGGACTGATCGCCAGCGCTCGCACGAGGCGCAGCGACGGACGCAAAACAACGGGACAGAGCCGATCGAAGTTCCGCGCCGTCTCGCCGGAGAAGAACAGGCACGCCGCCACGCGGCCGTGTTGCAGCGCCGCCAGCCCGGCCGGCGACAGGCCGTCGGGGCACTCGGCGGCGTAGACGGCGTGCCGGTGCACCGGG
>CAXTNB010000156.1:0-6551 GCA_964245385.1 uncultured Acetobacteraceae bacterium
GGTCGAGCCGCGCCTCACCGAACAATGGTACTGCGACGCGAAGGCGCTCGCCGGTCCCGCGATCGAGGCGGTCGAGCAGGGGCGGACGGTGTTCCAGCCCCAGCAATGGGAGAACACCTTCTTCGCCTGGATGCGCGACATCCAGCCCTGGTGCATCAGCCGGCAGCTCTGGTGGGGCCACCGCATCCCGGCCTGGTACGGGCCGGACGGCGAGGTGTTCGTGGCGCGCGACGAGGCGGGGGCGCGTCAGGCGGCGCGGGCGCACTACCGCGGCGACGACGTGGCGCTGACCCGCGACCCGGACGTGCTCGACACCTGGTTCAGCTCCGGCCTGTGGCCGTTCTCGACCCAGGGCTGGCCGCGGCGCACCACGGCGCTGGCGCGCTACTACCCGGGCGAGGTGCTGGTCACCGGCTTCGACATCATCTTCTTCTGGGTGGCCAGGATGATGATGCTCGGGCTGCACTTCATGGGCGAGGTGCCGTTCCGCACCGTGTTCCTGCACGGGCTGGTGCGCGACGAGCGCGGCCGCAAGATGTCCAAGAGCCTCGGCAACGGCATCGATCCGCTGCAGCTGATCGACCAGTACGGCGCCGACGCGCTGCGCTTCACCATCTGCGCGCTGACCGGGCAGGGACGCGACGCCCGGCTCGGCGCCAGGCGGGTCGAGGAGTACCGCTCCTTCGTCACCAAGCTGTGGAACGCCGCAAGATTCTGCGAGCTGAACGGGGTGGCGCCCGATCCCGGCTTCGATCCGCGGCGGGCGCGCCATCCGCTGGCGCGCTGGATCCTCGCCGAGGTGCTGCAGGCGGCCAACGAGGCCGACGCCGCACTGCAGGCGTTCCGCTTCGACGAGTACGCGGCGGCCCTGTACCGCTTCACCTGGAACCGGTTCTGCGACTGGTTCCTCGAGCTCGCCAAGCCGGTGCTGTCCTCCGCCGGGCCCGAAGCGGCCGAGCTGCGCGCCGCCACCGCGCACGTGCTGGGCCTCGTGCTGCGCCTGCTCAACCCGGTGATGCCGTTCGTCACCGAGACGATCTGGGCCGCGTTCGGCTACGGCGCCCCGGGCAGCCTGATCCGCGCCGAGTGGCCGGCGCCGCTCGATCCGGCGGCCGACGAGGCGGTGGCGCACGAGGTCGAGTGGGTGATCCGCGTCATCGCCGAGATCCGCACCGTGCGGGCCGAGATGAACGTGCCGCCGGCGCGGCTGGCGCCGGTGCTGCTGCGCGACGCCTCGGCGCACACGCTGGCGCGGGCGGACGCCTGGCGCGAGGCGATCGGCCGCATGGCGCGCGTCTCGGAGATCGGCGTGCTGCAGGGGGAGATGCCGCGCAGCGCCGCCCAGATCGTGCTCGGCGAGGCGACCCTGGTGCTGCCGCTCGAGGGGCTGATCGACATCGAGGCCGAGCGGGCGCGCCTGGAGAAGGAGGAGCGGCGGCTGCGCGACGAGGTGGCGAAGGTGGAGCGCAAGCTGGACAACGCCGACTTCGTCGCCCGCGCCGACCCGGAGGTCGTCGAGGAGCATCGCGCGCGGCGGGCGGGCTTCCGCGACGCGCAGCAACGACTGCAGGCGGCGCTCGCCCGCCTGCGATGAGCCCAGAGAGACCGGAGCACAGGATCATGCCCGACCAGAACGCCCCGCCGCACCCGTCGCACCGGTGGGACAAGTCCCGGCTGCCGTCCCGACACGTGACCGAGGGGCCGGGCCGCGCGCCGCACCGCTCGTACTACTACGCCATGGGGCTGAACGAGGCGCAGATCCACCAGCCGCTGGTCGGCGTCGCCACCTGCTGGAACGAGGCCGCACCCTGCAACATCGCGCTGTCGCGTCAGGCGCAGTCGGTCAAGCGCGGCGTGGACGAGGCCGGCGGCACGCCGCGCGAGTTCACCACCATCACCGTCACCGACGGCATCGCCATGGGCCACCAGGGGATGAAGTCCTCGCTGGTGTCGCGCGACGCCATCGCCGACACGGTGGAGCTGACCATGCGCGGCCACAGCTACGACGCGCTGGTCGGCCTCGCCGGCTGCGACAAGTCGCTGCCCGGCATGATGATGGCGATGCTGCGTCTGAACGTGCCGAGCGTGTTCATGTACGGCGGCTCGATCCTGCCCGGCCGCTTCCAGGAGCGCGACGTCACCGTGGTCGACGTGTTCGAGGCGGTGGGCCGGCACGCCGCGGGGGCGATGTCCGACGAGGAGCTGTTCGCGCTCGAGTGCGTCGCCTGCCCGTCGGCCGGCGCCTGCGGCGGCCAGTTCACCGCCAACACCATGGCGACGGTCAGCGAGGCGATCGGCCTGGCGCTGCCGGGCTCCGCCGGCGCCCCGGCGCCGTACGAGGAGCGCGACCGCTGGGCGCTGGACTCCGGCCGCGCGGTGATGGCGCTGCTGCGCTCCGGCCTGCGGCCGCGCGACATCGTCACCCGGCGGGCGCTGGAGAACGCCGCGGTGGTGGTGGGTGCCACCGGCGGCTCGACCAATGCCGGGCTGCACCTGCCGGCGATCGCCCACGAGGCCGGCATACGCTTCACCATGGACGACGTCGTCGCCATCATGCGCCGCACCCCCTACATCGCCGACCTCAAGCCGGGCGGGAAGTACGTGGCCCTCGACGTGCACAATGTCGGCGGCATCCCGGTGATCCTGCGCGCGCTGCTCGACGGCGGGCTGCTGCACGGCGACTGCCTGACGGTGACCGGGCGGACGCTGGCGGAGAACCTCGCCGAGGTGACGTTCCCGCTCGACCAGGACGTGATCTACCCGGTGTCGCGCGCGATCTCGCCCACCGGCGGCGTGGTGGGGCTGCGCGGCAACCTGGCCCCGGACGGGGCGATCGTGAAGGTCGCCGGCCTCAAGCAGCAGCACTTCGAGGGCACCGCGCGCTGCTTCGACTGCGAGGAGGACGCCTTCGCCGCCGTGCAGGCGCGCGCCTACGCCGAGGGCGACGTGCTGGTGATACGCTACGAGGGCCCCAAGGGAGGGCCCGGGATGCGCGAGATGCTGTCGACCACGGCGGCGATCTACGGCCAGGGCATGGGCGAGCGCGTGGCGCTGATCACCGACGGCCGCTTCTCCGGCGGCACCCGCGGCTTCTGCGTCGGCCATGTCGGGCCGGAGGCGGCCGAGGGCGGCCCGATCGGGCTGCTGCGGGACGGCGACCGCATCGTCATCGACGCCGCCGCCGGCACCATCTCGGTGGCCCTCGACGACGCCGAGCTGGCGCGGCGTCGCGCCGCCTGGCAGCCGCGCCCGACCGACTATAACAGCGGCGCGATCTGGAAATTCGCCCAGCTGGTCGGACCCGCGCATCTCGGCGCCGTCACCCATCCGGGGGGTGCGGCAGAGACCCACCTCTACGCCGACATCTGAGCGGCCGCGCCGCCTCGGGCGCGGTTCAGGGACGGCTGGCGGTCTCGGTCGGGCGCGCCGGCACGCTGGTCGGCACGATCGCGACCGGCGCCACGCCCTCCTTGCGGGTGATGCCGATCTGCTGCGCCGTGTGCGGCGTCAGGTCGACGATGTGGTTCCTCGGCACCGGGCCGCGGTCCTTGATGGTGACGTCGGCGGACCTGCCGGTCTCGAGGTCGGTCACCCGCGCCTTGGTGCCGATCGGCAGGGTCCGGCTGGCGGCGTCGTTCGAGCGCACGTTGAAGCGCTCGCCGTCGGTCATGTGACGTCCCTGCAGGCTGGTCGCGTATACCGAGGCCTTACCGACCTGCTTGCGCGGCAGCGGCTTGCTCGTCTCGGCCGCCGCGGCAGGCATCGTCGTGCCCGCGGTCAGGAGAACCGCCAGGAGGCCGAGTACAGGATCGCGCATGACATCTCCTTCAATGAACATGAAGGATCATTAACACGAACGTGGCCAAATTTTGACACGAGCCTTCAGGACGCGGCCAGGCTCACCGATAAAGGTACGTGATCCGAGGGTTGCGGCGCGTCGCGCTCCCGGCGATCCGGCTCCGCCGCGAGCAGCCGTTCCGCCAGCCGCGGCGAGAGCAGCGCGTGGTCGATGCGCAGGCCGCGGTCGCGCGGCCAGCAGCCGGCCTGATAGTCCCAGAAGGTGTAGGCCGCCCCGCTCGGGCGCAGCGCCCGCAGCGCGTCGGTCAGGCCGAGCCAGAGCAGGGCGCGGAAGCGGCTGCGCGTCTGCGGACGCACCAGCGCGTCGTCCGCCGCCACCGTGCCGGGTGCGGCATCCTCGTCGGTCGGGCAGACGTTGTAGTCGCCCGCCAGCACGAAGTCGGTCTCCTGCGACAGCATCGCCCTGGCGTGGGCGATCAGGGCGTCCATCCACTCGAGCTTGGCGCGGTAGCCGGCGTCGCCGCCGGAGTTGCCGTTCGGCAGGTACAGGTTGCCGAGCGTGACGCCCCGCAGCCGGATCTCGAGGTAGCGCGCCTGGGCGTCCGGCGGCAGGCCGGGCAGCACCGTGCGCACGGTCTCGGCCTCGCCGCGCACCAGGATGGCGACGCCGTTATAGCTCTTCTGGCCGACCACGACGCTGCGGTAGCCGAGGGCGGCGAAGCTCGCGGCGGGGAACGACGCGGTCTCGCACTTGATCTCCTGCAGCAGCAGCGCGTCCGGCTGGTGCTGCTCGAGCCAGCGCCGCACGTGCGTCTCGCGGCTGCGGATCGAGTTCACGTTCCAGGTCGCGAACTTCATCGCGCGCGGCGCGGGAAGCCGCTCAGTCGATCGAGAAGCTGGTGCCGCAGCCGCACGACGAGGTCGCGTTCGGGTTGCGCACGGTGAAGTGCGCGCCCATCAGCGCCTCGCTGTAGTCGAGCTCGCCGCCGCCGAGCAGGTCCAGGCTCGCCGGATCGACCAGCACGCGCGCCGCACCGGCACGGATCTCGACGTCGTCGGGCTGCCTGTCGCGGTCGAGCCTGAAGCTGTACTGAAAGCCGCTGCAGCCGCCCGCCAGCACCGCGACGCGCAGCGCCTGCGCCTGCGGGCCCGAGGCGCCGGGCTGGCCGGCGACGATCTCGGCGATGCGGGCCGCGGCGCGGCCGGACACCGAGAACGCGCCGGCGGGGACGGGATCGTGGTTCGGCGACAGCTTGTCCATCCCCGCAACATAGCGTCCGGACGAGGCTTGTTGAAGGGCCGCCCGGCGCGTGCCCGCTCGATTGAAGCGCGTCCGAGGCCGTTGTAAGCCTGTCCGCATGTGCAGCATGCCGCCGCCGCGGAGCGTGGGATGAGCTTGGCGCCGTACGCGGTGCGCGCGCAGGACGCGCGCGGTCGGCTGCATCCCGAGCCGGAGGCGACGACGCGCAGCCCCTGGCAGCGCGACCGCGACCGGGTGATACACTGCTCGGCGTTCCGCAAGCTGCAGTACAAGACCCAGGTGTTCGTCAACCACGAGGGCGACTTCTTCCGCACCCGGCTGACCCACAGCATCGAGGTGGCGCAGATCGCCCGCTCGATCGCGCGCGAGCTCGACCTCAACGAGGACCTGACCGAGGCGCTGGCGCTGGCGCACGATCTCGGCCACACCCCGTTCGGCCATGCCGGCGAGGACGCGATGCGCGCGGCGATGCGCGACTGGGGCGGCTTCGACCACAACACCCAGTCGATGCGCATCGTGACCGTGCTGGAGCGCCGCTACGCGGATTTCGACGGGCTGAACCTGACCTGGGAGACGCTGGAGGGCCTGGCCAAGCACAACGGTCCGGTCGCAGCACCGTCCGCCTACCTCGCCGCCTACGACCGCGAGCACCCGCTCGATCTCGGCTGCTACGCCTCGGCCGAGGCGCAGGTGGCGGCGATGGCCGACGACATCGCCTATCACAGCCACGATCTCGATGACGGGCTGCGCGCGTCGCTGCTCGACGTCGCCGACCTGCAGGACCTGCCGGTGGTGGGGGAGGCGCTGCGTCAGGCGCGCGCACGCTGCGATGCAGGGCCGGGCGATGCAGGGCCGGGCGAGGCGCGGCCGGGTCCGGCGGAGCCGTCGCGGCGGCGGCACGAGACGAGCCGCCGGGTGATCGACATGCTGGCGACCGACCTGATCGCCGAGACCCGGCGCAGGCTGCAGGCGGCGGCGCCGCAGAGTGCCGAGCAGGTGCGGCGCCACCCGTCGCCGATGGTCGGCTTCGGCGCGCGCATGGCCGAGGACAACGCGGCGATCCGGTCGTTCCTGCACGCCAGGGTGTATCGGCACTGGCGCGTCAGCCGGATGACGATGAAGGCGCGCCAGGTGACGGCGTCGCTGTTCTCCATCCTGTCGGCCAATATCGGGCTGTTGCCGGACGGCTGGCGCGAACGCGCCGTCGCCGGCGGCGACCTCGGCGACGGCAGGCAGGCGCATCGGGTGGTGGCGGACTACATCGCCGGCATGACCGACCGCTTCGCGATCGAGGAGCATCGCCGCCTGACGGATCCCGCGATCCCCGGCTGATCCGGCCCCGGCTGATCCGGCACGAACGCTTGCTTCCGATCCTGTCCGACGCCGACCTGCTCGGCTGCGTGGCGGCGCTGGCGCCGGGCGTCGCGGAGCCGCTCGCGGGCAGGCTGCGGTTGCGGCCGGCGCGCCTGCCGAGCCGCGGCGACCTCTGCAC
>CAXTNB010000157.1:0-6540 GCA_964245385.1 uncultured Acetobacteraceae bacterium
GCCTCACCCTGGTGGACATGCCTGGCTACGGCTACGCCCAGGCGGCGCGCGCGGTGAAGCAGGACTGGCAGGAGCTGATGTTCGACTTCCTGCGCGGCCGCCCGACGCTGCGCCGCGTGGTGCTGCTGCTGGACGCGCGGATCGAGCTCAAGCCCAGCGACGGCGAGGTGATGAAGCTGCTCGACCGGGCGGCGGTGATCTTCCAGCTGGTGCTGACCAAGACCGACGCGGTCAAGCCGGGCGCGCTCGCGGCCAAGCTGGCCGCCGTCGAGGCGATGGCGCGCGCGCACCCGGCGGCGCACCCGCAGACGATCGCGACCAGCAGCGAGACCGGCGCCGGCATCGCCGCCTTGCGCGCCGCACTGGCGGAACTGGCGCTGCCGGCGCAGGCTTCGTTGGCACCGTGACGGGAGCCGGATCATGAGCCTGAGCGAGGAGGCGCTGAAGGCGGCGCGCGAGCAGGCGGCGACGCTGGCGCGCGCGCTGCCCTACCTGCGCCGCTACGCCGGCGACACCATCGTGGTGAAGTACGGCGGCCACGCCATGGGCGACGCGGCGCTGTCGGAGGCGTTCGGCCACGACATCGCGCTGCTCAAGACGGTCGGGGTGAACCCGGTGGTGGTGCATGGCGGCGGCCCGCAGATCAACGCCATGCTGGAGCGCCTCGCGATCAAGTCCAGCTTCGTCGAGGGGCTGCGCGTCACCGACGCGGCGATGGTCGAGATCATCGAGATGGTCCTGTCCGGCTCGGTGAACAAGCACGTGGCCGAGCTGATCAACCGGGCCGGGGCGCTCGCCGTCGGCATCTCCGGCAAGGATGGCGGGCTGATCCGGGCGAGCAAGCTGCAGCGCACGGTGCGCGACCCGAACAGCCGGATCGAGAGCGTGCTGGATCTCGGCTTCGTCGGCCAGCCCGACCGCATCGACACGCGGCTGCTCTACGCGCTGTCCGGCTCGGGGCTGATCCCGGTGATCGCGCCGGTCGGCGTCGGCGTCGCGGGCGAGACCTTCAACATCAACGCCGACACCGCCGCCGGCGCGATCGCCGGCGCGCTGGGCGCCACCCGGCTGCTGATGCTGACTGACGTGCCCGGCGTGCTCGACTAGAACAAGCGGCTGATCGAGGAGCTCAGCGCCGACCAGGCGCGCGCCGGCATCGCCAGCGGCATGATCCACGGCGGCATGATCCCGAAGGTGGAGACCTGCATCGCCGCGGTGCGCGACGGCGCCAAGGCGGCGGTGATCCTGGACGGGCGGGTGCCGCACGCCTGCCTGCTGGAGCTGTTCACCGCGGCCGGTCCCGGCACGCTGATCCGCGCCGGCTGAGCCGGGGGTCCGCACCAGGCGGCCTCCGTGCGCCCCTTCGCGCCCGAGGCGGCCTCGTCCTATAAGGTCGCGCATGCAGGTCGACTTCATCAAGATGCAGGGGGCAGGCAACGACTTCGTCGTGCTGGACGAGCGTGTCCGGCCGCTCGCGCTGACCCCGGAGCGGATCGCGCGGCTGGCCGACCGCCACGTGGGCATCGGCTGCGACCAGATCATCCTGCTGCAGCCGTCGCGGGACGCCGGCGGCGACGCGTTCGTGCGCTTCTTCAACCGCGACGGCACGGAGTCTGGCGCCTGCGGCAACGGCACCCGATGCGCCGCCGCCCTGATCGCCGCCGAGACCGGCCGCAGCCGGATCCGGCTCGACGGCGCCGCGGGGCCGCTGCCGGCGGAGATCCTGGCGGAGCGGCGGGTGCGGGTCGACATGGGGCCGGCCCGGCTCGGCTGGCGCGACGTGCCGCTGTCGGAGGCGCGCGACACGCTGCAGCCGGGGCTGCCGGGCAACCCCGCCGCCTGCTCGATCGGCAACCCGCACGCGACGCTGTTCGTCGACGAGCTCGACCGCGTCGACGCCGCCCGCGACGGCGCGGCGCTGGCGAGCCACGCGCTGTTCGCCGAGGGCTGCAACGTCGGCTTCGCCCAGATCCGCTCGCCGGCGCAGATCCGGCTGGTGGTGTGGGAGCGCGGCAGCGGCCTGACCCCGGCCTGCGGCTCCGGCGCCTGCGCCGCCCTGGTCAACGCGCATCGCCGCGGCCTGACCGGGCGGGACGCCGCGGTCGAGATGCCGGGCGGGCTGCTGCACGTGACCTGGCGCGAGGACGGGCACGTGCTGCTGACCGGCCCCGCCGACACCGTGTTTACCGGCCGGATCAGCCTGTGGTGAGCGCGCCCGAGATCCTCACCTTCGGCTGCCGGCTCAACCTCTACGAGAGCGAGGTGATGCGCGGCCACGCCGCCGGCCTCTCCGCCGCCGACGGGCTGGTGATCGTCAACACCTGTGCGGTCACCGCCGAGGCCGAGCGTCAGGCGCGACAGGCGATCCGGCGCGCGCACCGCGCGCGGCCCGAGGCGCGCATCGTCGTCACCGGCTGCGCCGCGCAGATCGATCCCGCCGCCTGGCGCGCGCTGCCCGGCGTCGCCCGGGTGATCGGCAACCAGGAGAAGCTCAGCGCCGGGAGCTGGTCGGAGGCCGCACTCGCCGCTCCGGACGCCGTGTCGGACATCATGGCGGCGCGCGACACGGCGGCGCACCTGGTCACCGAGTTCGCCGGCCGCGCCCGCGCCTTCGTGCAGGTGCAGCAGGGGTGCGACCATCGCTGCAGCTTCTGCATCATCCCCTACGGCCGTGGCCCCAGCCGCTCGGTGCCGGTCGGCGCGGTGGTGGAGCAGGTGCGCGCCCTGGTGCGCGCGGGCTTCCGCGAGGTGGTGCTGACCGGCGTCGACATCACCTGCTACGGCACCGACCTGCCGGGCCGGCCGGCGCTGGGCCAGCTGGCGCGACGCCTGCTGGCGCTGGTGCCGGGCCTCGAGCGGCTGCGGCTATCCTCGCTCGACCCGGTGGAGATCGACGACGATCTGTGGCGGCTGCTGGAAGGCGAGCCGCGACTGATGCCGCACCTGCATCTGTCGCTGCAGGCCGGCGCCGACCTCGTGCTCAAGCGGATGAGGCGCCGCCACCTGGCCGCCGATGCCGCCGCGGTGATCGAGCGGGCGCGACGGCTGCGTCCGGACGTCGCCATCGGCGCCGACCTGATCGCCGGTTTCCCCACCGAGACCGAGGCGCTGTTCGAGCAGACGCTGGCCTTCGTGCGCGACCTCGCACTGCCCTACCTGCACGTGTTCCCGTACAGCGAGCGGCCGGGCACGCCGGCCTCGCGGATGCCGGCGGTGCCGGTCGCGGTGCGCCGTGCGCGCGCCCGGCGGCTGCGCGAGGCGGGACAGGCGGTGTCGGCGGCGTTCCATGCCGGCCTGGTCGGCCGGGAGATACGGGTGCTGCTGGAGACCGCCGGTGCCGGGCACTCGCAGCATTTCGCGCCGGTGCGCGGCGTGGCGGGCGTGCTGGGCGAGGCCGGGCAAGTCGTGCCGGCGATCGTGCGCGCCGCCGATCCGGCCGGGCTGCTGGCGGAGAGGATCTGAATGGCGCTCGGTTTCTTCGGCCGCCTCAAGGAGGGGCTGTCGCGCAGCACGCAGAAGCTGGGCGGCATCACCGCGGTGTTCAGCCGCCGCCGCCTGGACGACGCCGCACTCGAGGAGCTGGAGGAGCTGCTGATCGCGGCCGATCTCGGTCCCGCCGTCGCCGGTCGGGTGATCGACGAGTTCCGCCGCACCCGCTTCGGCCGCGAGGTGACCGACGAGGAGGTGCGGGTGGCGCTGTCGGCCGAGGTGGCGCGGGTGCTGGAGCCGGTGGCGATCCCGTTCGTGCCAGACCTCGCGCGCAAGCCGCACGTGGTGCTGGTGGTCGGCGTCAACGGCACCGGCAAGACCACCACCATCGGCAAGATGGCGCTGCAGGCCGGCCGCGACGGGTTGCGCTCCGTGCTGGTCGCCGGCGACACCTTCCGCGCGGCGGCGGTGGAGCAGCTGCAGATCTGGGGCGAGCGGGTGGGTGCGCCGGTGATCTCCGGGCCGCCGAACGCCGACGCGGCGGGCCTCGCCTACGAGGCGCTGGCGAAGTCGCGCGAGCGCGGTGCCGACCTGCTGCTGATCGACACCGCCGGGCGGCTGCACAACAAGGGCGCGCTGATGGAAGAGCTCGCCAAGATCATGCGCGTGCTGCGCAAGTTCGACGAGAGCGCGCCGCACTCGGTGCTGCTGGTGCTGGACGCGACCACCGGCCAGAACGCCATCGAGCAGGTGCGGGTGTTCAAGGAGATGGTGCAGGTCACCGGTCTGATCGTGACCAAGCTGGACGGCAGCGCGCGCGGCGGCATCGTGGTGGCGCTGGCCGAGGCGTTCGGGCTGCCGGTGCACGCGGTCGGCGTCGGCGAGCGCGCCGAGGACCTGCGGCCGTTCCTGGCGGCGGACTACGCCCGCGGCCTGGTGGGCGACAGCGTCCGGCTGACGCGATCCGACGAGCCCGAGGCGCCGCGGTAGCGCGGGCCGGGGCGGCCTACTGCATCGGGATGGAAAGGTTCATGCCGCCGCCGGTCGAGTGGCGATGCGCGTGGTCGGTCTCGATCGACGAGCCCGGCGCGTAGCCGTCGCCGGCGAAGTGCGACTGCGGATTGAACACCCCGGGTGCGAGGCTGGCGTCGCCCTGCGCCGCCAGCGCCTCGCCGCTCATCCCCGGCGCGCTGACGTCCGGGTCGGGCAGCGGCGCCGGACGCAGGGTCTCGGCATGCGCCTGCATCACCAGGCCGCCGCTGCCGAGGGCGGTCTCGAGCGGGATCGCGGCGATGGTGTTCTGCGCCATCGGCCGCAGTTCCGTCAGCGGGGACGCGTGCGCCTGTCCGGCTGCCAGCACCGCACCGGTCAGCGTCAGGCCGCACAGGCGGATGCGTCGGCTCATCACGGGATCCTCGTCCTCACGAAGTCACCAGGAGCGGCTCGGTCTCGGGCAGGCTGGCCTCGCCGCGGGAGTCGTGGCTTGGGTTTCCTTCCGGCGCCAGCAGCGGCCCGTCGCCGAGGCGGCGGTAGGCGTCGATCGCCCAATGCACGGTGGGGAAGGCGAGCTCGTCGTGGGGGATGTCGTCGAGGCCGAACAGCCCGACCTCCAGGCTCTCCTCGCCGGCCTCGATGAAGGGCTCGGGCCGCGCGAAGCGGGCGCGATAGATGATCTGCACCTGGCCGATCCGGCTGATGCTGTAGATCGCGAGGATGCCGTCGATGACGATGTGCGCGCCGGCCTCTTCCAGCACCTCGCGCGCCGCACCCTCCGCGGGCGTCTCGTTCAGCTCGAGATATCCGGCGGGAAGCGTCCAGAAGCCCCGTCGCGGCGCGATGGCGCGTCGGCAGAGCAGGATCCGCCGCTCATGGGTCACCACCGCGCCGACGACGATCTTGGGGTTCTCGTAGAACACGTGGCCGCAATCGAGGCAGGAGACCCGCTCGCGGTTCTCGCCATCGGGCACGACGCGGGAGAAGCGTGACATGCGGCGGAAAATGGAACGCGTCGATGCCTCAGATCAACCGAAATCGACATCGCCGTCATAAACCGTCACAGGAAGTGACGGCGGCAGGACGGCTCCGCGCAGCGCGCCGAGGATGTCCGGCTCAGGCGGAGATGTCGAGCAGCGCCCCTCGCCGTGAGGAAGCATCCGGCTGCGAGCGCGCCGGCGCGGGTTCGCCGCTGCTGCGCGAGCCGGCGCCAGGGAAGGTGCCAGCGACGGTGCCAGGGACGGCACCAGGGACGGTGCCAGGGACGGCACCAGGGACGGCGGCCGGGCCGCCGGGTGCAGCGACGCCCGAGGCAAGGAGACCGGAGAAGGCAGCGAGCGAACTCGGCGAGATCATGGGCTGAGCATGGCAGAGCCACGTTACTCAATCGTTAACAGGTTCGGGCGCGAGCCAGGTCCCGCCGATCCGCGCGGCACCTCGGGCGAACCTCTAGCGCGGCCGGCAGATCAGCCAGTTCATCAGGCTGGGCCGGTTCTCGCAGATCGCCGTCCAGCGTTCGACATCGCTGTAGCGGGCCAGCATCGGGATGCTGCCGGGATCGCGGCCGCCGCTGTAGATGATGTTGATGTGGTGCGTCCTCCACAGCTTGCCCAGCACGGTCGGGGTACAGGCCGGATCGATGAAGTCGTGGCACTCGACGATGATGTCGCTGTCGCGCAGCGAGGCGACCACCTCCGGATCGGAGAACAGCGGCATCTCGTAGCCCTCGCAGTCGCACACGATCAGCAGCCGGCCGTGCTGCCTGGCCAGGGCGGCGAGGTCGGGCGGCCCGCAGGCTGCCCTCATCTGGATGCGCTCGCCCACCCCGTTGAGGCTCGCGTTGCGGGCCAGGATCGAGCGGGCTCCCTCGCTGATCTCGAAGGCGTAGAAGGGAGCCGGCTGGCAGATCATCGCGAGGCCGATGACGTAATAGCCCTCGGCGCTGCCGATATTCACGACCGCGCCGTACTGCTGCGTGCTCGCTTCGAGGATCGCCGCGTGCAGCTCCTGTTCGTAGACGCCGAGAAGCTTGGGCGTGATGTCTCCGTCACCCCAGCCGCTTTCCGCCAGGATCCGCATGCCGCGGAACGGCCCGGCCGCCACCCTGCCGCCAGTACG
>CAXTNB010000158.1:0-4112 GCA_964245385.1 uncultured Acetobacteraceae bacterium
GAACACCTCCGTCAGCCCGGCGTAGATCTCGGCTTCGGTCACCTCACTCTCCCTCGACGACGGTCATGAAGCACTCGCCCGGGCTGAAACCATCGAGCGCCAGCCAGGCAGTATGCGCGCCGGCCGCCTCCGGCCCGACGCGGGTGAAACCGAGCTTGCGATAGTGCTCCGATACCATGCCGTTCTTCGCCGTGGGCAGGTATTCGCCGACCAGGCGGAGCGCGCCGAGCGCTCGCGCCTGCTCCGCCAGCACGGCGAGGGTGGCCTGCTCGACGCCGCGGCCGAGCACCCGGCACGACATCAGCCAGGTATCGATGTGGCAGTCGCGCCGCTCGTCGACGCGGCCGATGACGATCGCGATGATGCCGCTGTCGCCGAAACGATCGAGCAGGCGGATCTGCAGCCCGAACGCGTCGCGGTCGGCCATGACCGCGAGCACCTGCTCCTCGGTGCGGCGCCGCGTGGTCAGGTTGAACTGGTTGGTCTTGTTGATCAGCTGCACGATGCGGCCGAGGCCGATGCGGTCGAAGCGGCGCCAGACCAGCTGCATCTGCAGCGAGCGCAGGTAGGAGGCCATGTCGGTGGCGGCGGATTCCAGGCTGGCGCGCTCGCGGTTGGCGGCATAGTGCGCGGTGCGGACGCGATCCTCCTCGGTGACGGCGACCGAGTCGAAGTAGCCGGCGGCGGCCAGGATCGCGGGCATCAGCGCCGGATCGTCGTCCGGCACCTCCGGCACCGCCACCTCCGGCAGTTCCCGCGCACCAGCTCACGCTCGAACGGGTTGTCGTCGAGGAACACCAGGCTGTCGAGGCCGATATTCAGCTCGCCCGCGATCCGTCTCAGGTTGGCCGCCTTGTCGTCCCAGTTGGCGACGAAGCAGGAGATGTCGGAGCGGCGCAGCAGCATCTCCGGATGGCTGTCGAACGCGGCGGCGGCGTTAGCCTCGTCGTTCTTCGAGCACACCGCCAGGATCACGCCGCGGCGGGCGAGCGACTTCGCGTAGTGCTGCACGCCGAGGAACGCCTCTCCCAGCGCCGAGCCCTGACCGACGACGATGCCCTCCAGCCCGTCATCGCCGATCACCCCGCCCCACAGCGTGTTGTCCAGGTCGAGCACCAGGCACTTGCTCGACCGCCCCTGCAGCGCCGCCAGCAGCCGCGCCACCAGGTCGCCGTAGACCGGACCGGCGACCGGCGTGACCTCCTGCTTGGAGCGGTGCCACAGCACCGGATCGTGCCACTCCAGGATGCCGTCGACGGCCGCGGCCTCGTCGAGCGCCAGCAGGTGCACGCCCGCCGCGTCGGCATCCTCGCGCAGGGCGGCGTTCAGCCGCGCGATCATGCGCGCGGGCGAGGCGAACAGGCGCTGCTCGTTGCTGCCCAGCAGCGGCGGCAGCACCGGCAGCACGGTCTGCTGGATCACCGTGGCACCCAGCGCCTGCGCCAGGCTCCAGCATCGCCGCAGCCGCGCGCGGACCGCCTCCAGCGCCGCCCGCGCGGCGACCTCGTCGGCCATCGCATCGAGGCCCTCGGTCAGGTGGCGCGCATCGAGGGCGAGCAGGACGATGTCGGGACGGAAACGGTGCAGTTCCGATTCGACGTCGGCCAGCTCCTGATGATACTGGCCGTAATCAGCCTCGTGTATGGTCACATGGATGTTGCGGCGCAGGGCGGCGACACGGATCGGAGCCGGCAGATGCAGCGTCGTGGACGAGCCGAGCAACGCGAGCCGCACCGGCCGCGTCGGCAGGCCCGGCGGCGCGTGGGGGAACATCCGGCGCAGCAGGGCGTCGAGCCGTCCGGTGCGCAGGAAGTCCAGACGCTGGCTGGCGAGCGACACCAGGGCGGCCCAGGAAGATGCTGCGGAAGATGCTGCGGAAGATGCTGCGGAAGATGCGGAGGCAGGAGCGGCATCCGCTTCCAGTGCCTTGATCCGGGCGGTGAAGTCGCGCGCCTCGGGAAGCCAGGCCAGGACCGGTTTCGGCATGTCACCCTCGAGGCGGATCGCGGCATCTTTCGCAGTCGGACCAGCACTGTCAATCTAGGGCTGGGTGCAGCGTGAAGCCGATCCTGCCGGACATGGGCGGCAGCCGACCGTTGCGCAACCTGATCGGCGGGGTGAGCTTCGTGCTCGCGGTCATGGCCTGCTCGATCGCGGCCTACGTGCACTGGGGCTGGTCGTTCGGCGACGCGCTGTACTTCACCATCCTGACGGTGTTCACCGTCGGCTACGGCGAGGTGCGGCCGATCGACACGCCGGGCCTGCGCGTCATCACCATGAGCCTGATCGTGCTGGGCTGCTCCGGCACGATCTTCGTCACCGGCGCGCTGGTGCAGTTCATCACCTTCAACCAGATCAACCAGATCCTCGGCATCCGACGCATGAAGAACCAGATCGAAGAGCTGCGCGGCCACGTCATCATCTGCGGCTACGGACGCATCGGGCTGATGCTGGCGCGCGAGCTGAGCGCCGGACGCCAGCGCTTCGTGGTGCTGGAGCGCAACGAGCTGCGTCATGCGCAGGTGCAGGCGCAGGGTCATCTCTGCCTGCTCGGCGACGCCACCGAGGAGGAGGCGCTGCGACGCGCCGGCATCGAGCGGGCGGCGGTGCTGGCCACCGTGCTGCCGGACGATGCCGCCAACGTCTTCATCACCCTGAGCGCCCGCAGCCTGAACGCGAACCTGAACATCATCGCGCGCGGCGAGGCGGCCGCGACCGAGCGCAAGCTGCTGCAGGCCGGCGCCGACCGGGTGGTGATGCCGACGCAGATCGGCGCCGAGCGGATCGCCGAGATCATCCTGTTCCCGGAACTGAGCGAGCGGGTGCGCGCGCCGCAGCGCGAGGCCTCGGCGAGCCTGCGCCAGCTCGGGCTCGAGCTCGAGGTGATCATCGTCGAGACCGACGCGCCGTTCGCCGGACGCACCGTCGCCGAGATCGAGCAGAGTGCGGCGCACGGCTTCCTGGTGCTGGCGGTGCAGGCGCCGGACTCGCCGCCGATGGACGGCCTGCCCCCCGATACCCGTGTGCTGCCCGGCAGCGGCGTCACGGTGGCGGTGCGGGCCGGTCACAACGTGGCGCTGGAAGGCTTCCGCACGCGCAGCTGAAGGCGCGGTGATGGCTCAGACCAGAACGAGCGCGGGGTCGAACACGATGCGGTCGCGCCCGTCGCGCTTGGCGGCGTAGAGCAGGGCGTCCGCGCGCCTGATCATCGAGACGACGTCGTCGCCGGCCTGCATCCAGGTCACGCCCATGCTGCACGTCATCCGGATCATGCCGTCCTCGAAAGGGATCGGTTCGGCGAACACCGCCTCGCGCAGCGCCTCCATGCGCTCGAACGTGCCCTGCCTCAGTCCCGGCAGCACGAGGAGAAATTCCTCGCCGCCGTAGCGGCCGGCCTGATCGCTCTCGCGCGTGCTGGCGAGCAGGCGCCGGCCGACCTCGCCCAGCACCGCATCGCCGGCGAGATGACCGAAGCTGTCGTTGATGCACTTGAAGTGGTCGAGATCCAGCAGCGCCAGCACCAGCGGCGTCTGGTTCGAGCCGGCCTGCTCCATCGCCAGGCGCAGCTGCTCCAGTACCGCCGAGCGGTTCAGCAGGCCGGTCAGGGCGTCGTACGTGGCCTGCTTGAACAGGATCAGCCGGGCCTGCTCGATCTCGCGGGTGCGGTCGCGCACCAGTGCCTCGAGCTGGCGCTGGCGGACCATCAGGTAGCCGACCCGCGCGCGCCACAGCAGCGCCAGCGTACCGATCACCAGCAGCGCTGCCGCGACGTAGACGGGCCAGGTGTTCCACCAGGGCGGCCGCATCTTGATGACCAGCCGGGCCGGAGGCGAATCCAGCCGATGCATGGGATCGATCGCACTCACCTCGAACACCAGCCTGCCGGAGGGCGGGTTGGGATAGCGCGCCTCGCGGCCGCTGGTCTCGACCCAGTCCCGGTCGACGCCGCGCAGGCGATAGCGGAAGCGGATCGACCTCTCGTAGCGGAAGTCCAGCGCGGTGAAATCGATCACCAGCGGGTCGCCCGACCAGCGCAGGTGGGTCGCGTCGCGCCCCCGAGGCGGGGCGGCCGGCCCGGCACCGCCCAGGCCGACCCCGGTGATCACCGGATG
>CAXTNB010000158.1:4122-6538 GCA_964245385.1 uncultured Acetobacteraceae bacterium
ATGCAGGCCGATCGGGCGGAACAGCGGGCGCGCGTCGATGACGTGCGACAGGCCGCTGACCGTGCCGAACCAGGAGGTGCCGTCATCGTCGGCGAAGGCGGCCTGCTCGTCGACGTCGTTCGCGACCAGCCCGTCCTGGTCGTCGAGGTGGCGCCAGTGCGTGCCGTCGGTCACGTCGAGGCCGCGGTCGGTGCCGACCCAGATCCGGCCGGCCGCGTCGCCGTAGATCATCTCGACGTCCCGGGACAGGAGATGGTCGGACGGCGAGCGGTCCCGGCCGACCACCGCGTCGTGATCGAGATGCAGGCGGGTGATGCCGGTCGTGAAGCTGCCGAGCCAGAGCGTGCCGTCGGGCGCGAACAGCATCGAGCGGGTCTGGTATCCGCCCTCCGGATCGGTCCGCAGCACCGGATGCCATCGCTGCCGGCGGTCGCGGTGGAACAGAGTCTTCTCGGTCAGGACCCAGAGCTCGCCGGCGCGGTCGAAGGCCATGGCGAAGATGCGGCCCTCGAGCGGGGTCTCCCGGACGACCGCCGGGACCCCGGCCATGTCGGGACGATCGATCCTGGCCAGCCCGTCATTGGTGCCGATCCAGAGCGGACCCGCCGGATCGAGCAGCATGGTGCGCACCCGGGCGAGCTGCGCCACCGTCTCGGTTCGCCCCGTGCCCGGATCGCGTCGCACCAGGCCGCCATCCTGCCGGCCGATCCACAGCCAGCCGGCCGCGGACCTGGCGAGCGAGAACGAGCGGAACGGGTAGTGCCACGGCGATGCCGCGTCGTCGGGCCGGGCGGCGCCGCGCGCGACGGCGGCGCTCCGCGGCACGGCGCCGCCCGCGCGGTCGGGCAGCGCATCGACCCCGAGATCGTCCGCCACCCACATGGTGCCGCCGCCGTCCCGGCTCATGTTCCAGACCTGGTCGTCGGAGAGGCCCTGCTCGCGCGTCCAGCTCTCGAACATCCCGAAGCCGATCAGGCGGGCGAGCCCGCGGCCGTTGCTGCCGATCCACAGCGAGCCCTCGCGGTCGACCAGCATCGCGGTGACCGCGGAGTACGGAAAGCTCTCCTCGTAGTCGCGCACCACCCAGCGGCCGCGCTCGTGCACCAGCAGGCCGTGGGCGCTCTGCGTCACCACCCGCCCGGCGGCGTCCTCGACCAGGTCGAGCTGGCCGGGCTCGCGCGCGAAGCGGCCGGGACCGCCCGGCACCTCGACGACGCGGAACCGGGAGTCGCCCGCGGCCAGCGAGGCGATCCGTCCGGGACTGCGCAGCCAGATCGTGCCGGCATGGTCGCGGATCAGCGCGGTCCAGCGATCCGCCGGCAGGCCGGACTGCGGACCGAACATGACGGTGCCGTGATCCAGCCGGCAGAGCGCCTGCCCGCAGGATGCCCAGACATGATCGTGCTCCACCTGGACGAAGTCGCCGGCGTCGGGCGCCGCGCGATCCGCATCGTGGGCCGGCGCCGCCCCGGCGAGCAGCGGCCGCACCGACAGGGTCTCGGCGCCCGCCGGATGCGGCTCAGGCGCGATGCGCAGCAGGCGGTGGTTGCGGACCAGCAGCAGGTCGGAGCCGAGCACGGCCGCGCGATGCCCGTGCTCGTCGTCGAGGCGCGCATCGAGTGCCGCGGAGACGGTGGCGCCCGGTCCGAGCCGGTACACCCGGTCGGTGAACACCACCCAGACATGGCCGTCGGGTGCGGCGCGAACCACCTCGACCTGGCCGTTCTCGGGCAGGCCCTCGGCCGGTCCGAGCCGGGTGAAGCGCAGCCCGTCATAGCGGTACAGGCCGTTCTCGGTGGCGGCATACAGGAAGCCATCGTGATCCTGCGCCAGCGAGCCGATGGTGCCGTCGAGCAGGCCGCTCTCCTCGCCGAACGAGCGGAAGGCGAGGCTCTGCGCCGCCGCCGGCCGGACCGCGGCCGCGAGGAGAAGGACGACCAGCAGGATCGTCCGGACGACCGGGACACGGTGGGCGCAGGCTCCGCAGGCGGTGGCAGGGGCGGTCTGCTTGCGCATGCGGGCCATCAGACGTGACGGAGCCTCTTATCCCAGTTATCCGACCAAGACGTAAACGAAGTGCGACCGGAACAGGTGCGACAGGCCGTCGGGCATCGCCCGTTCGGGCCTCTCCGGCTCAGACGTTGAAGCGGAACAGCAGCACGTCGCCGTCACGGACCACGTAGTCGCGCCCCTCGACGCGCAGCCGGCCGGCTTCCCTGGCTCCCTGCTCCCCCTTGCAGGAGACGTAGTCCTCGTAGCCGATCGTCTCGCAGGCGATGAACCCGCGCTCGAAATCGTTGTGGATCACGCCGGCCGCCTGAGGTGCCCGCATGCCGAGCGTGATCGTCCAGGCGCGCGTCTCCTTGGGGCCGCAGGTGAAGTAGGTGGTCAGGCCGAGCAGCCGGTAGCCCGCCGC
>CAXTNB010000159.1:0-6536 GCA_964245385.1 uncultured Acetobacteraceae bacterium
CGCGACCTGCGGCTGGACGCGCAGGACGCCGGCGTCCTGCTGCGGGCGTTCGGCATCGGCCGGATCGAGGGCGGCACCCTGGTCGTGCTCGGCCGCGTGGAGGACGGGCCGACCGGCCCGACGGTGACGGGCTCGGCCAGGCTCGGGCCGTTCAAGGTGAACGACGCGCCGTTCGCCGCCCGGCTGGCACGCGACCTCTCGATCTACGGCTTCCTCGGCGGCGCCGCGGGGCGGCAGCTCACCGTCACCCGCTTCGAGCTGCCCATCCCCCTGCGCGGCGAGATGCTGCGGCTCGCCGACGCGCACGCCTCGAACGCGGCGCTCGGCGCCACCCTGCGCGGCTCGATCGACCTGCGGCGGAGCACGCTGGACCTGCGCGGCACCATCGTGCCCTCCTACCTGTTCAACGCGCTGCCGGGGAAGCTGCCCGGGGTCGGGCGCGTGTTCAGCCCCGAGACCGGCGGCGGGCTGCTCGCCGCGACCCTGGCCATCTCCGGCCCGTTCGACCGACCCGCGATCCGGGTCAACCCGCTCGCCCTGCTGGCACCCGGCATCCTGCGCCGGCTGCTGTTCAATTGAGGAGCCGATGCGGACCTGCTCCCGTAAGCTCGGCCCGATCGAGCTCGCCCGACCGAGCCCGGACCCGCGCGGGGCCGTGCAGCACTGGAGACGCATCTGTGATACGCCGCCACCGGACCTTTAGGCTCTCCGAAGGCCTGCCCCATCCGCTGGGCGCGACCTGGGACGGCCTCGGGGTCAACTTCGCCCTGTTCTCCGCCAACGCGACCAAGGTCGAGCTGTGCCTGTTCGACCCCTCGGGCGGCACCGAGCTCGACCGCATCGAGCTGCCCGAGTACACCGACGAGGTCTGGCACGGCTACCTGCCGGACGCACGCCCCGGCACCATCTACGGCTACCGGGTGCACGGCCCCTACGCCCCCGAGGCCGGCCACCGGTTCAACCCCAACAAGCTGCTGCTCGACCCTTACGCGCGGGCGCATGTCGGCCAGGTGCGCTTCGCCCCCGAGATCTTCAGCTACGAGATCGGCCACGCCGACGTCGACCTCTCGTTCGACGACCGCGACAGCGCCCGCTTCATGCCGAAATGCCGCGTCATCGATCCCGCCTTCACCTGGGGCCGCGACCGCCGGCCGCGGGTGCCGTGGGAGCGCACGGTGTTCTACGAGACGCACGCGCGCGGCTACACGATACGCCATCCGGCGCTGCCGTTCGGTCTCGGCGGCACCTTCGCCGGCCTCGCCGCGGACGAGATCGTGAGCCACATCAAGGAGCTCGGCGTGACCTCGGTCGAGCTGCTGCCGATCCACTTCTTCGCCGACGAGCACCACCTCGCCCGCCACAACCTGACCAACTACTGGGGCTACAACTCGCTCGGCTTCTTCGCCCCCGACGAGCGCTACGCGACCGGCAACGGCAGCACCGTGTCGGAGTTCAAGACCATGGTCGCCCGCCTGCACGACGCCGGCATCGAGGTGATCCTCGACGTGGTCTACAACCACACCGCCGAGGGCAACGAGCTCGGCTCGACGCTGTCGTTCAAGGGCATCGACAACGCCTCCTACTACCGGCTGATCCCCGGCCAGGAGCGCTACTACATCAACGATACCGGCACCGGGAACACGCTCAACCTGAGCCATCCGCGGGTGCTGCAGATGGTCACCGACAGCCTGCGCTACTGGGTGACCGAGATGCACGTCGACGGCTTCCGCTTCGACCTTGCCACCATCCTCGGCCGCGAGAGCTACGGCTTCGACGAGGGCGGCGGCTTCCTCGACAGCTGCCGACAGGACCCGATCCTGTCCGACGTCAAGCTGATCGCCGAGCCCTGGGACTGCGGCCCCGGCGGCTACCAGGTCGGCGGCTTCCCGCCCGGCTGGGCGGAGTGGAACGATCGCTACCGCGACACCGTGCGCGCGTTCTGGAAGAGCGAGTCCTCGCCGGCCGAGCTGGCGCGTCGGCTCTGCGCCTCGGCCGACAAGTTCAACCGTCGCGGCCGGCGTCCCTGGTCGAGCGTGAACTTCGTCACCGCCCATGACGGCTTCACCCTGCACGACCTGGTCTCGTACAACGACAAGCACAACGAGGCGAACGGCGAGGGCAACCGCGACGGCACCAGCAACAACGGCTCGTGGAACTGCGGCGTGGAGGGCGAGACCGACGATGCGGCGGTGCTGGAGCTGCGCGGGCGGCAGATGCGCAACATGATGGCGACCCTGCTGATGAGCCAGGGCACGCCGATGATCATGGCCGGCGACGAGTGCGGCCGCACCCAGGGCGGCAACAACAACGCCTACTGCCAGGACAACGAGATCTCCTGGATGGACTGGAGCCGCGCCGCCCGGCACCAGACGATGTTCCAGTTCACCAAGCGGCTGATCCAGCTGCGCCAGGAATATCCGATCCTGCGCCGGCAGCGCTTCATGACCGGCGACTGGGACGAGGAGCTGGAGGTGCGCGACGTCACCTGGATCAACCGCGCCGGCGAGCAGATGCGCGACCAGGACTGGCGCGACGCCTCGGTGCACTGCTTCGCGATGCTGATGGACGGCCGCGCCAAGGTCAGCGGCATACGCCGTCCGGGCACCGACGCGACGCTGCTGATGATCCTGAACGGCTATCACGAGGCGCTGGAGTTCACCATGCCGCCCTGCAGCGGCGGCATGCATTGGCAACTGCTGCTCGACACCCACCGGCCGGCGATGACCTCCGGCCGCGCCTACGGCATCGGCAATTGCTGCGAGGTCACCGATCGCTCGCTGATGCTGTTCCGGCTGGTGAGCTGAGCGTCCGGCCCGCTCAGGCGGCTTCGGACTTCAGCGAGGCCATGTCGATGACGTAGCGGAAGCGCACGTCGCCGCGCTGGACCTTCTTGTAGGCGTCGTTGACGTCCTGGATCGCGATCAGCTGGATGTCCGGGCCGATCTGGTGCTCGGCGCAGAAATCGAGCACCTGCTGCGTCTCGGCGATGCTGCCGATCAGCGAGCCGGCGACGCTCTTGCGGTGCATGACGCGCTCCTGGTTGTTCTCGGGCGCCAGCGGCTCCAGGGCGCCGACGATCGCCAGCGTGCGGTCGCGCTTCAGCAGGGTGACGAACGGGTTGACGTCGTGCTTCTCGGGGATCGTGTCGAGCATGAAGTCGAAGCTGTTCTTCAGCGACTTGAACGCGTCCTTGTCGGTCGACAGCACGCCGCGCACTCCGAGCCGTTCCGCCTCGCCCAGCTTCTCGGCGGTGCGGGTGAAGATCGTCACCTCGGCACCCATCGCGCGCGCGAGCTTGGCCGCCATGTCGCCCAGGCCGCCGAAGCCGACGATGCCGACCGCATCACCGGCCTTGACGCCCCAGTGGCGTAGCGGCGACCAGGTGGTGACGCCCGCGCACAGGATCGGGGCGGCGACCTCCGGCCGCAGCGCCGGCGGGATCCTGAGCACGAAATCCTCGGCCGCCACCAGCAGGTTCGAGTAGCCGCCGAAGCTGTTGTCGCGCCCGTAGCTGTTCACGCCGCCGGGCGCCATCTTCGCCGCCACCATCGGGCCGTTGTAGGTGGCGAGCCAGCTGTTGGGTCCCTCGCAGTAGTTCTCCTCGCCGGCGTGGCAGGGCTCGCAGTGCCGGCAGCTGTCGATCATGCAGCCGACGCCGACCATGTCGCCCACCTGGTGTCGCGTGACCGCGCTGCCGATGCGCGACACGCGGCCGACCACCTCGTGGCCGGGCATGCAGGGATAGACGGTGTTCGACCACTCGTTCTTCACCTGGTGGATGTCGGAATGGCAGACGCCGCAGTACAGCACCTCGATCTCGACCTCGCTCGGCTTCGGGTCGTCGCGCTCGAACGACATCGGCTTGAGCGAGCTGAAGGAGTGCTGGGCGGCGTAGCCGATGGCCTGGGTCATGATCGTCTCCGGATTCAGGGGTGCAGCGGCGAGCCGAGGTAGCGCGCCAGCAGGTCGGCCGGGTCGCGATAGATCGCGATGCACCCGGCCTCGCGCAGGCTCTCCTCGGGAAAGCCGCCGCACAGCAGGCCGACGGTGCGCAGGCCCGCCTGCGCGGCCGCCTGCGCGTCGTACGGGGTGTCGCCGATCACCAGCACCTGCGAGGCCTGCAGTCCGGGCAGCCGCGCCATCGCCGCCTCGAAGATGTCGGGATGCGGCTTGGACTTCTCGGCGTCGTCCGACGAGGTCTCCGCCTCGATCAGGTCCTCGATCTCGACCAGCTTCTCGTAGAAGCTCAGCTCGTCCTGCTTGGCCGACGAGGCCAGCACGCAGCGCACCCCGTCGCGTCGCAGGCGCTCGAACAGGGCGCGCACCTGCGGGAACGGACGGATCTGCGGCAGGTACTGCCGCTTGAGCAGGTCCGAGCGGTGCGCGTCGATGTCGTGCCCCTGCGCGTTGCGCTCCGTCTCGGACAGGAACACCGGCATCAGCTGGTCGCCGCCCTTGCCGATCTGGCCTCGTATCTCCTCGAACGCGATCCGGTGGCCGAACGCCGCGAAGGCCTGCCGCCACGCCTCGGCATGCAGGTCGACGGAGTCCACCAGCGTGCCGTCGACGTCGAAGATCACCGCCTTGATCATGATCGTGTTCCTAGTGCTCGCGCGCGGGCCAGCTGTGCGGAGAACGGGTTCGCCTCGCGGTACAGCGGGTAGACCGCCTCGACGCGTCGGGCGATCGCGTCCAGGTCGAGGAACGCGGCACCGCCGGCGCGCGCCGCGTCCTCGGGGCGCAGCCGCACCGGCGCGAAGCCGTCGCGGGCGCGGTCGGCGACCAGGGCGTCGTCGCGGCCGCGCAGCCGCGCGACGCCGCGCCAGCCGATCCTGCCGTAGCTCATGGTCTCGCTCTCCAGCCCCGGCACCACGAGCTTGACCGCGCGCACCGGCGAGTGCGGCGGCGAGCAGTCCACCCACAGGATCTCGTGGCCGGCCGCCGCGAGCGTGCGCGCCAGCCACTCGAGCCGCGCCGTGCTCGGCTCCATCGTGCCCGCTGCCGCGTCCGGCAGCGACGAGAACGCGGTCTGCGAGCGGCGCGCGAACACGTCGGCGAGGCGCCCGCGCAGCTCGGCCGCGTCCTGGCCGATCCAGTCCGCCATCGTCTGCAGCGCGCGGGCTTCCTCGCCTCCCTGCTCGGCCACCGCCATCTGGCGTGCGAACGACGCCTCCGGCAGCACCCGCCGCAGGGTCTCGACCGGCCCGTGCGTCGCCACCTTGCGCGACCGCGAGCCGATGAACTCCAGCACCGCCTTGCGCAGGCCGCGGACGCGGTCCGGATGCGCGGCCTCGCCGCAGGCGGTGATCTGGATCGGCTGCGACACCGGACCACGGTCGTCGCCGACCACGTACAGGTTGGCGATGCCGAAGTCGGTGGCGGCGAGCTTGACGGCGACGTCGATGCCGGCGCCGCGCAGCCGTTCGAGCAGCGCCGCGACGTCGTCCGGCAGCGGCGCGTCGAGCCGCACCGCCCGCCCGGCGTCGAAGGCGCGGTAGGTGAGCACGTTGCCGTCGCGCTGCAGCAGCTCCATCAGCCCGTGCGCCAGCGCGTGCGCGAGGTCGAGCCCGGCGCCGAGCCCGTTGGTGATCGGCGTGATCAGCGCGTCGCGACCGCGCAGCTGGTAGGGGGCGATCGCCAGCCATTCCAACGGCACCAGCACCGCCTCGTCCGACGGGTAGCGACGCATCGGCAGCCAGGCGCGCGTCGCGTCGGCATCGTACGTCGATCCCGCCGGCAGGCACAGCGTCAGCGGGTCGGCGACGCCGCGCGCGCCGAGGCGGGCGCGCAGCGACGCGTAGCTGGCCTCGATCGGCTGCTGGCGCATCACCCAGCTGCCGACATGCACCTCCTCGCACAGCTCGCCGAGCGCGCCGGTGGCGGCCTCCGCCTCGCTCAGGCCGTAGCCGTGGCCGATGATGGTCGGACGATCGGCCGACAGCAGGTTGGCCTGCATCACCGGGATGCCCAGGCGATCCAGCCCGTCGATGCGGAACAGGGTGGTCTCGGCGTCGCGCGGCATGCTGGCGCGGAAGCTCTCGGCGATCGAGGCGTGATCGGGGATCATGCGAGCAGGCTCCGGGTGCTGACGGCGTCGCGCGCGCCGTGGATCCACTCCGTGCGCTCCGCCCGTCCCAGGCGCTGCAGCCCCTCGCGTATGCCGGTGCGGCAGCGCAGGCCGAGGCTCTCGGCCAGCAGCGTCGGATCGCCGCGGGAATGCGCGATGTCGCCCGCCTTGGCGGGTCCGGCGCGCAGCCTCGGGCACAGGCCGGCCTCCTCGCACAGCAGCAGTGCCAGGTCGCGCACCGAGATCGCGCTGCCGGTGCAGACATTGAGCGCCGGGGGCAGCTCCGGCAGCCGCGCCATGCCGGCGAGCAGGGCGGCGACGACGTCGGCGACGTAGACGAAGTCGCGCGTCTGCCGGCCGTCGCCGTTCAGCACCAGGCTCTCGCCCAGCGCCAGCCTGTGCCGGAACAGCGAGATCACGCCGGAGTACGGCGACGCGCCGTCCTGGCGCGGGCCGTAGACGTTGAAGA
>CAXTNB010000160.1:0-6520 GCA_964245385.1 uncultured Acetobacteraceae bacterium
GCGGCTATGGCCGCGAGCTGTCGCATTTCGGCATCCGCGAGTTCGTCAACGCGCAGACCGTCTGGATCAAGCCGTAGGGCCGGTGAGCGTGCTGATCGGCGAGCACGACCAGGTCGAGCACGAGGCGGCGCTGCGTCCGGCGCTGTCACGTCTGCTGCCGCTGGAGGCGCCGGAGGCAGTCGCGCCTGCCTGCGAGATGATGCTGTCAGCGCTTCCGGAGTCTTGTGCTGACAGGATGCCGAAGGAGCAGGCAAGGGCTCTGCCCTTGACCCGCTGGGGCCGACGGCCCCAGACCCCGATTCTGCGCCAGGTAACGGGAGGGACGATCGGATGACCGAGGAGGACAGGCGCTTCATGCGCCGCGCGATCGAGTTGTCGGAGAAGACGGCACTGGTCGATAGCGCGGGCGGCGCGTTCGGGGCGGTGATCGTCCGGCACGGCGAGGTCATCGGCGAAGGGGCGAACCGCGTCGTCGCCGAGAACGATCCGACGTGGCACGGCGAGATCCAGGCGATCCGCAACGCCTGCAGGAAGGTCGGAAGCTTCAAGCTCGAAGCAGCGACGCTCTACACCAGCGCGGAGCCGTGCCCGATGTGCGCCGCCGCCGCCTACTGGGCGGGGATCGAGCGCATCTTCTACGCGGCAACCTGCGAGGACGCCCTGGAATATGGCGACTTCGACGACACCATGATCTACGGCGAGCTGACCAGGCCGGTCGAAGAGCGTTCCATCCCGGCTCGGCAGATCATGCGGGAGGAGGCGGTCGAGGTCTGGAAGAAGTACAAGGGCAAGTCAGACCGCGTCCCGTATTGAGCCCCAGCCGCCGTCTCACCGCCTGCTCCGGATCGGGTTGACCATCGAGCCTGCAGCGCGAGGCGAGCATGCGGCACGCCATCAGGATATCCTCGCCGGTCAGGCCGGTCGGCCCGCGCCCGACGACTGGCGCCAGCGAGTCGAGGAGCAGCAGGCGGAGGTCGCCGCGGTCGATCTCCGGCCCGGCATCCTCCCCCGGCGTCGCGTCTCGAGAAGCCGGCTCCATCCACGGCGGCGACGCCGTTGCGGCGCAGATCTTCGCATCGCGTCATGATGAGCCCTCACGCCGCCCCAGGACGACCGCGACGAGGTCAGCCGTGATCGACGGCACCCTCGCCGAGGTTTCCCGACGCCGCTGCGAAGCTTCAGGCTCGACGCGGCCGGCGGATCAGCCGCCTTGGCCGAGCGGGAGGCAGATGCGGCACCGAAGTCCTTGCGGGCGGAACTCGAGATCGACCGTCCCATGGCGCGGCATGCCCTGCTCCAGCAGCTGCGAGCCGAACCCGCGCCGCGACGGCGGCGAGACCGCCGGACCGTCGATCTCGCTCCAGACGACGTCTACCTTCTCCGCATCGCCCGCGCTTCCGCCCGTCGTCCAGGTGACCTCGACGCGGCCCTCCGGAACCGACAGCGCGCCGTGCTTCAGGGCGTTGGTCGCCAGCTCATGGAAGGCGAGGCTGACGGTGACGACGGACTCGACCGCGAGCTTCACGGAGGGGCCTTTCAGGACGATGCGTCCGGCGACCGCGAAACCCTCCAGCGCGCCTTCGATCACCTCGATCAAGGGCGCCTCGTCCCAGTTGCCGCGGATCAGGACGTCCTGGGAGCGGGCGAGCGCCGCGAGACGCCCGGCGAAAGCCGGCTGGAAGGCCTCCACCGTGGGCGCATGCCACAGGGTCCTCGAGGCCACCGCCTGAACGACCGAGAAGGTGTTCTTGATCCGATGGTTCATCTCGGTCATCAGCAGCTCGCGCCGCTCGGTCCCGGCCTGTTCCTCGGTGCGATCGCGAAGGATGTTCAGGAAGCCCTCGGGTCTGCCGTCCGCTCCCAGCAGAGGCATCATCAGCCCGCTCGCCCAGAATCGAGTGCCGTCCCGCCTCAGGTGCCATCGCTCGTTGGCAGCCCGGCCGATCTCGAGTGCGCGTGTCAGCTCGGTGGCGAGCCGTCCGCTCCGGCGGTCCTCCGAGGTGAACAGGATGTCGGCGGTGCGCCCAAGGATCTCGGCGTCGCGATAGCCCATTATCTTCTGGGCGCCCGCGTTCCAGCCCGTGATCAGGCCGTCCAGGTCCAAGGTGACGATGGCGTAGTCGAGAGCGCTGTCGACGAGGCTGCGCGCACGGCCGAGCAGCTTCCTGACGCCTGCCAGCTCCGCTTCCAGCTCGATCACCCTGGCACGCAGCTCGAGTTCGGCCTGGCCGGGACGCGGACGTTTGCAGGCCGCCGACGTTTTGGACCACGGGGCCTCGTCATCGGTGCCCGGGGCGTCGTCTACCAGATCATCGACCATGCCAGGCCCGGATAAGGTGTCCCGCGCCTCACGACAGTACGATTCCGTACGCCTCGCTCAAAAATCCGGGCCCATGACGCGTGCGAACCTGCGGACCACCGCGGCGTAGCATTCGCACGAAGCGGCCTCCAACCGCGTCCGGTCGAGAATCGTCACGCGTCCGCTCCGCGCGTGGCTGATGAGCCCGGCGCGCTGCAGGATGCCCGCCGAGATCGTGACGCTGGGTCGGTGCACGCCCAGCATCATCGCCATGAAATCCTGCGTGAGCGCCAGCTCGTCACCATCGGCGCGGTCATGGGCCATCAGCAGCCAACGGACCAGGCGTGCGTCGATCTCGTGGTTGCCGTTGCAGGCGGCGGTCTGCGCGATCTGGCCGGTCAGCGCCTCGTTGTAGCGGAGCAGGATGGCCCGGAACGGCCCCTCGACAGCGACCTCCTTGCGGAAGTCGGCTGCCGACATCCGCAGGGCACTGCCCGGGAGTTGCACGTTCGCTTCGCCGAACATCGTGTCGACGCCCGCCAGGAGGGGGACGCCGAGCATCCCCTCGCTCCCGACGATGCCGATCTCGGCGCGCATGCCGTCATCCAGGAGCGACACCAGGGAGATCATGCCGGTGATCGGGAAGTGC
This sequence comes from uncultured Acetobacteraceae bacterium, assembly GCA_964245385.1. Taxonomy (GTDB): domain Bacteria; phylum Pseudomonadota; class Alphaproteobacteria; order Acetobacterales; family Acetobacteraceae; genus Lichenicoccus. Next base: position 2,949 of record CAXTNB010000160.1, read on the forward strand.
ACCCACTCGATGAGCGACTCCGAGGCCAGCAGGACATGGCGCAGCGCGAGGGGCACCTTGTGCAGCTTGGGCGTCAGCGCCGAGAGGATGTCGGCGGGCAGTGACGCCAGCAGACGGTTCTGGAGGGGTACTCGCCGGGACGACACCAAGACAAGGCACTCCTCGCTGCGGTCGGGCGGGAGTGCTGGCCTCTCTCAGTCGCGTGCGCGCCAGGCAGGGAACAGCGATACGCCATATATCGGACACCAGCCGTGCTCGTGCAACGTCGGGTAAAGCGAACGTGCGCGCGCGGCGGTTCGGGACCTCGACGGCAAGTCGGACCGAGGGGATCAGCACGCGCAGATGGATTGCACTTCAAACTGACGGCGTTCAAGGGGCACGGCCAACTTGCAATCGCCCTTCGGCGTGTCCATATCGCCCTTACCAACAGGCAAGGCCGGCACGCCCAAGATCGAGAGTCGCATGTGCTCCCGCCGCACTCGCTGGAGCACCTCATGAGCGTGTCGTCGACGAGCCCCGCATCGAGTTACGTCCGCAACCGGATCCTGAGGTGCCTCAGGTCCGAGGACCTGCAGAAATTCCTCTCCCGGCTCGAGACGGTGACGCTGCCTCTGCACACGATCCTGCACAGGCCCGAGCAGGTGATCGACTACGTCTATTTCGTCGAGTCGGGCACGATCTCGATGATCGCGGCCCTGGAGGACGGCACCGAGGCGGAGGTCGGCCTGGTGGGCAGGGAGGGCGTTGTCGGGATAGCGCTCGCACTCGGCGCCCGGACATCGGATCTGGAAGCACTCGTGCAAGTCGCCGGCGAGGCGAGAAGAATACCGGCGGACGCCTTCCGTGTCGCCTTGTCCAGCGTCCCCTCGCTCCGCGACGTCATTCTGCCCTACGTGAACGTATTCCACTTCCAGGTTGCCCGGACGGCCGCGTGCAACAGCCGGCACCGGATCGAGCAACGGCTGTGCCGCTGGCTCCTCATGACCAGCGACCGGACCGAGACCGACCAGTTCCCGATGACACCAGCCTTCATGTCCCGGATGCTCGGCGTGCGGCGACCGAGCGTGAACCTCGCCGTGCGCACCCTGCAACGTGCCGGCCTCATCGAAACCGGGCCCGGCTGGCTCAAGATCCTGGATCGTGCTGCGATGGACGCGACGGCCTGCGAATGTTACGCGGCGGTGCGGCGCCGCTTCCTCGCCCTCGACGACTACCACTAGAGATCACGTCCATGTGATCTCCGCCTGTCAGATATCGGACGCCGCGGCGATCCACAACGGAGGACGTTGTGGCAACCCCAGGATCGAGAGCACGGTTTTGCCGGATGACCTGTGCTTGATCCAGACCGGCCGCGACGAACCCGACGCCTCCATCGACGTCTACGTGGCCGTGGTCCCGCAGCCCGATCCAGGCCTCGAGGCGATCACCCGATCGGCTGCCGGCATGCTCAAGATGCCGATCTGCAGGATCGCCCTGCTCGATGCCGAGCGATACACGCTGCTGTCCGACCTTGGCGTCGCGTCGGAGCCGAGCGACGCCGCCTTCGGTCGCTTCTACAGCGAAACCATCAGGTGCTCGACGGGGTCGCTGGTCGTCGAGGACGCGACGTTGGACGAGAGGTTTGCCAGCGGCCCGGCCGTGCCGGGCGCACCGAGGATTCGATCCTACGCGGGGGTTTCGCTGCAAGGTCGCCTGGGACATCCTATCGGCACGTTGTGCGTCGCCGATCTGGTGCCTCGGCAGCTCGGCGCGGTCGAGATCGACTTTCTCCGGCAACTCGGCTGCGCCGCCTCCGCGATCGTCGCCTATCATCACGACAAGGAGGAGAAACGCGGTCAACGTGATCGCGCGGGGGACGCGGAGGCGAACGCATCGGTCGCGTGGACATGCAAGGCGGACGGCTCGGTGGTCGAGATGGACGCCAGATTGGGCCTCCTGCTGGACAGAGATCCGGACGGCAGTCCCGGCATCGACTGGATCTCGATCGCCCACGCGATGGAACGGGAACGAGTAAGAGTTCTCTGGATCCAGGCCGTCGAGGACAACGTCATGTTCGACGCCGAATTTCGCGTCAACGACAGGGCGGGATCGGTCTGCTGGACACGGGCACGGATAGGGCCGCCGGCGGACGAGCATTCGACCGGCGGACACTGGCGCGGCTCGCTCCTGTCGGTAAGTCCTGATCAACCGAACGCGCTGCGAAGCGAGTATCTGAGCAGTCATGATGTTCTGACCGGTCTGTCCAACAGGTTCTCGTTCCAGATACGGCTCAACCAGGCGATCGAGGACGCCAGGCACGGCGAGTCGTTCGCCCTGCTGTGTCTCGATCTCGATGATTTCAAGATGATAAACGACACCCTGGGTCATCAGCTCGGAGACGATCTTCTGCGGAACGTCGCGCGCCGGCTTCGCGCCTGTGTGCGGCGTGACGATACCGTCGCCCGGATCGGCGGCGACGAGTTTGTCATCATCCAGAGAGGAGCCAGCCGGCCCTCCGACGCCTTGCTGCTCGCGCAACGCTTGAGCAGCCAGCTGCGCGACCCGATGCTGCTCGACAGCCACGCCGTCGTGATCAGCGTCAGTATCGGCATAGCGCTGTGTCCGCGAGACGGAGGTCATGTCGATCTCTTGCTGCGGAACGCGGATTTCGCGCTTTATCGCGCCAAGAGCGAAGGGCGCGGGGAGTACCGGCTCTTCAAGCCGACCATGGACTCCGCCGTGCTGAAGCGCCGGGCGATGAAGTTCGACCTGCGCAACGCACTCGACCGCGACGAGCTCTCCCTGGTGTTTCAACCCATCGTCTCGCTCGCGCGCGGCCGCGCCGCGAGCGTCGAGGCTCTCCTTCGTTGGCAGCATCCGGAGCGTGGAACCGTGCCACCCTCGGAGTTCATCCCGGTCGCGGAGTCGGTCGGGCTGATCACCCCGATCGGCAGCTGGGTCCTGCGACAAGCTTGTCAGCTATGCGTCGCTCTGCCTGACGACGTCCGGGTGTCCGTCAACCTGTCTCCGATGCAGTTCGAGGTCGGCGATCTCGTCGAGACGGTCGCGCAGACGTTGCGGGATACCCGTCTGGATGCCGCCCGGCTCGAGCTCGAGATAACCGAGACGCTGCCTCTGTTGGATAACAAGCACAACGTCATGATACTGCGAAAGCTTCGGGAACTGGGGGTGCGGACCGTACTGGATGATTTCGGAACCGGATACTCCTCGCTCACCTACCTGCGCAGCTTCCAGTTCGACAAGATAAAGCTGGACCGCGCTTTCATCGCCTCGATGTCACAGAAGAGCGGCTTGGCCATCGCGCGGTCGATCATAGGCCTTGCACGCGACCTTGGCATCGAGGTCACCGCGGAAGGTGTCGAGACGAGGGAGCAGTTCGAGCAGGTCAAACTCGAAGGCTGCGACGAGGTGCAGGGCTACTTCATGGCGCGGCCGGTCCGTCCCGCCAGGCTGTTCTCCGAGTTGAGCTCGATCAGGAAGAAGCTGGAAGCGGAAAAGCCCGACAGAAGCCTCGAGAGTTTCGGCACGCTCACCCTCGACCAGGTGTGAAGCGTGTGATGCGGTTCTCTCGG
>CAXTNB010000161.1:0-6515 GCA_964245385.1 uncultured Acetobacteraceae bacterium
ACGCCATCCCACCTCCAGGAAGCCGGCGCCACCGGGCACGGATCCCGCCGCCGTCGGTTCGGCCGAGGCGAGCACGATGCCGGTCTCGACCCGGTCGGCCGCGGCCGATCGATCAGGGTCGGTGGCTGCGGAGGCGGCATGCGCTGAGAGCAGCAGCAGCCCGGCCGCGAGAGACACCTGAAGCATGCAACGCCCTCGCACGCGACGTCCGGGCGGCCGACGGGAAGCCTGCTCCGGCTCAGTCCAATATTCTGGACGATGGTGTCATAACGGTATCGTGGCGTAAATGCGATTCGTGCGCGCCGGAGCCGGCTGACGGTGCGCGCGCGTCAGCGCGTCGCGGCGATCAGCGCGCGCGTGGTGGGCAGCAGCTCCGGGCCCGGCGGCGTCAGCAGCGCGAGCTGGTCGTACTCCCGGTTGCCGCCGACGCGCCAGGCGGCCTCGACCGCGGCGAAGTGCTGCGCGGTGCGCAGCGTCATGCCGACGTCGACGATGTGGCTGCCCGGATGCTCGATCGCCAGCACCGCACGCAGCACCGCGAGATCGTGCGCCGGCAGGCCGAGCTCCTCCTCGCACTCCTCGAGGATCTGCGCGGCGAGGTCGACGGCGCCACCGTGGCTGCCGCCCCGGGTGCCGGGACGGCGCTCGACGCTTCCCGCCGGCGGGCTCTGCCAGGTTCCGGGCTGATACACCGAACCCGCCTCGCGACGCGCCAGCACGATCCCGTCCGCGCACTGCAGCAGACCGGTGACCGCGAGCGCGCGGATCCGCAGCGTGTCGAACAGCGCCGGCGCGCGCAGCTGGGCCAGCGCGCGACGATACTCCGTCCAGTGCCCCTCGATCCCGGCCGCGGTGACGCGGTCGGCGCTGAACACGGTGCCGTTGAACAGGCGCGGGCGGGCGCGCCGCTCGTCTCGCCAGATCGCCGCCACCTGCGCCTCCAGCGCCGGCGGCAGCGCCGGCATGGCGCGGGTCTCGCGCACCGAGAAGCCGTCCTGCAGCGCGGTCACGGTCCAACCCTCGTCGCCGCAGCACCCGGCCGCTTCGCTCACGCGGCGAGCGCGGCCTCGACCGCGGCCAGCGTCTCCGGCGACAGCTGCACGGCGCCGGCGGCGACGTTGCCCCGCACCTGCTCGGCACGGGTGGCGCCGGCGATGACGCTGCAGACGCAGCGCTGCGCCAGCAGCCAGCCGAAGGCGAGATCGATCAGCGCGTGGCCGTGCTCGCGCGCCACCGCCTCGAGACGTTCGACGAGGTCCCAGTTGCGCTCGTTGAGGTAGCGGCTGCCGAGCTGCTTCCAGGCACCGAAGCGGGTGTCGGCGGCCGGCGCCGTGTCGCGCCGGTACTTGCCGGTCAGCAGGCCGCTGGCGAGCGGGAAGTACGGCAGCAGGCCGATACCGTACTGCTCGATCGCCGGCAGCAGCTCGCGCCTCGCCTCGGTCGCCACCAGGGAGAGCTCGTCCTGGCAGGAGACGAAGCGGTGCACGCCGAGCTCGCGCGCCAGGTGCTGCGCCCGCGCCACCTGCCAGGCCGGCAGGTTGGAGCAGCCGACGTAGCGCACCTTGCCGTCGCGGATCAGGTCGTCGAGTGCCCGCAGCGTCTCCTCGAGCGGGGTCAGCGGGTCCGGCGCGTGCAGCTGGTAGAGGTCGATGACGTCGGTGCGCAGCCGGCGCAGGCTCGCCTCCACCGCCCGCATGACGTAGCGCCGCGACGCGCCGCCGAGCGTGCCCTCCGGGTTCATCGGCAGGCCGAACTTGGTGGCGAGCACCACCTCGTGGCGGCGTGCCCCCAGGATCTCGCCGAGCGCCTCCTCCGACGCACCGTAGTGCTGGTCGCGGCCGTAGACGTCGGCGACGTCGAGCAGGGTGACGCCGGCGTCCAGCGCCGCCTCCACCACGCGTCGCGAGGCGGCGAGGTCGATGCGGCCGCCGAGATTGTTGCAGCCGAGGCCGACCGCGGAGACGCGAAGGCCGGAGCTGCCGAGATTGCGGATCTGCATCGCCTAGTCCTCCCGGCTGGTGGGCGCATCCCAGTCCAGCAGCGGCCCGAGCGGCACGATGCCGTTGGGATTGATGGTCGGCTGGCTCCGGTAGTAGTGCCCCTTGATGTGCCGGAAATCGACGGTCTCGCGGAAGCCCGGCCGGCGATACAGGAAGCGCGCGTAGTCCCACAGGGCGGGATAGTCGGCGAGGCGGCGCAGGTTGCACTTGAAGTGGCCGTGATAGACGGCGTCGAAGCGCAGCAGCGTCGTGAACAGGCGGATGTCGGCCTCGGTCAGCGCCTCGCCGATCAGGTAGCGCTGTCCCGACAGGCGCTGCTCCAGCCAGTCGAGCGACGTGAACAGGCTGCGCACCGCCTCCTCGTAGGCCGCCTGGGTGGTGGCGAAGCCGGCCCGGTAGACGCCGTTGTTCACCGTCTCGTAGACGCGCGCGTTCACCGCGTCGATCTCGTCGAGGAGGGCCGCCGGCGCGTAGTCGCCGGGTGCGGCGCCGACGCCGTCGAAGGCGGCGCCGAACATGCGCAGGATCTCGGAGGATTCGTTGCAGACGATGGTGTCGCGCTCGAGGTCGTACAGCACCGGCACGGTGACGCGGCCGGTGTAGGAGGGATCGGCGCGCACGTAGACCTGGTGCAGGAAGGCCGCACCCCGCGGGTCAGGGATCACGCCGGGGCCGTCCTCGAAGCTCCAGCCCTGCTCGGCCATGTGCCAGTGCACCACCGACAGCCCGACGATGGGCTCCAGCCGCTTCAGCCGGCGCATGATCAGGGTGCGGTGCGCCCACGGGCAGGCGAGCGACGCGTAGAGGTGATAGCGACCGGCGCGGGCCGGGAAGCCGCCATCCCCCGCGCCGTCCGGCGTCACCCGGTCGCGGAAGCGGCTGCTCTCGCGCTGGAAGCGTCCGTCCTGGTTCTCGTACCAGCGATCCTGCCAGGCTCCGTCGACGAGCAGTCCCACGATGCGCGCACTCCATCAGCCTTCGGTGTGCCTGTAACCGAGGGACGCGAGGCGAAGTTGCGGCGCCGGGCGGGACCCGGCACCGGCTCATTCGACCCCGATCATCACGTCCGAGGCCTTGATCACCGCGCTGGCCTCCTGGCCGACGACCAGGCCCAGCGCCTCCACCGCCTCGTTGGTGATCGAGGCGGTGATGATCGCGCCGCGCACGTCGAGCCTGACGTGCGCGGTGGTGGCGCCCTTCTCGACGGCGACGATGGTTCCCCTGAGGACGTTGCGGGCGCTGAGGCGCATGGCGATCGGAACTCCGCGCGGCCGGGCCGGATTGCGCAGGCGCCGCGACCTACGCAATGTAGCCCGGTGATCACCGTCGGCGAAGGAGCCGGGCCATGACGACCGTGCCGGTAGGGCGCGCAGCGAGCGCATCCCACGTCATCGTTGCCTGCTACCTGGGCTGGACGCTGGACGCGTTCGACTTCTTCATCATGATCTTCGCCTTCAACGGGGTTGCGCACAGCTTCGGCATGTCGAACGGCTCGGTGGCGTCCGCGGTCACCCTGACGCTGGCCTGCCGCTTCATCGGCGCGCTGCTGTTCGGCCGCATCGCCGACCGCTTCGGCCGGCGGCCGACCATGATGGCGAACGTGCTGCTTTACGCGGTGCTGGAGCTGCTGTCCGGCTTCGCGCCCAGCTTCACCGTGTTCCTGGTCCTGCGCGGCCTGTACGGCATCGCCATGGGCGGCGAGTGGGGCGTCGGCGCGTCGCTGGTGATGGAGAGCATCCCCTCGCGCTGGCGCGGCGCGGTCTCGGGACTGCTGCAGACCGGCTATCCGACCGGCTACCTGCTGGCGTCGCTGCTGTTCATCACCGAGCCGTGGCTGGGCTGGCGCGGCATGTTCATCGTCGGCGCGCTGCCGGCGCTGCTGGTGCTGTATATCCGTCGCACGGTGCCGGAAAGCCCGGACTGGGTGGCGCGCAGCGTCGTGCAGAAGCAGGAGTCGGCGCTGTCGGTGCTGCGCCGCCATCTCGGCCTGACCGTGTTCGCGGTCTGCCTGATGATGGGGTTCAACTTCCTCTCGCACGGCTCGCAGGACCTCTATCCGAGCCAGTTCCTGACCCGCCAGCAGCACCTGCCGCACGCCAGCGTCACCCTGATCATGATCATCTTCAACCTGGGCGCGATCGTCGGCGGCGTGAGCGTGGGCCTGCTGTCGCAGCGGATCGGCCGGCGGCTCGCGATCGGCAGCCTGGCGATGCTGGCGCTGCCGGCGATCCCGCTCTGGCTGTTCTCGCACGGGGTGGTCTGGCTGGCGACCGGCGGCTTCCTGATCCAGGTCTGCGTGCAGGGTGCCTGGGGCGTGGTGCCGGCCTACCTGAACGAGATCTCGCCGCCGGCGATCCGCGCCACCTTCCCGGGTGCCGTCTACCAGCTCGGCAACCTGCTGGCGGCGGGCAACGCGAACATCCAGGTGTGGCTCGCGGGCGAGCTCGGCGGCATCAACTGGGCGATGGCGGTGGTGGTCGGCCTCGCCGCCATCGTCATCACGCTGCTGGTGGCGTTCGGCCGCGAGGCGCGTGACGTGCGCATGGGACGCGAGCGGCTGGCCCCGGCGACGCCCTGAACGAACAGCCAAGCGGAGAATCACCGTGCGCGCAGTGGGTTATCGGCAACCAGGGATCCTCGCCAGGGAAGACGCCCTCGTCGACATCGAGCTTCCGGCGCCGCAGCCGGCCGGCCGTGACATCCTGGTCGAGGTGAGGGCGGTGTCGGTCAATCCGGTCGACGTGAAGGTCCGGAGCCGCGACGCGCCGGAGACGGGCGAGTGGAAGGTGCTCGGCTGGGACGCGGCCGGCATCGTCCGGGCGGCCGGACCGCAGGCCAGCCTGTTCGCGCCGGGAGACGCGGTGTTCTACGCCGGCGCGATCGGCCGGCCCGGCAGCAACAGCGAGTGCCAGCTGGTCGACGAGCGCATCGTCGGCGCCAAGCCGGCGAGCCTGGACTGGGCCGAAGCGGCGGCGATGCCGCTGACCTCGATCACCGCCTGGGAGGCGCTGTTCGACCGGCTCGAGGTGCGCCGGCCGGTGCCGGGTGCCGCACCTGCCATCCTGATCATCGGCGGCGCCGGCGGCGTCGGCTCGGTCGCGATCCAGCTGGCGCGCGCGCTCACCGGCCTCACGGTGATCGCCACCGCCTCGCGCCCGGAGACCGTGACCTGGGTCACGGAGATGGGGGCGCACCACGTGATCGACCACAGCCGGCCGCTGGCGGCGCAGGTCGCGGCCCTCGGCCTCGGCGCGCCGGGCTTGGTGTTCTCGACCACGCAGACCGACCGCCACCTGGACGAGATCGCCGAGCTGATCGCGCCGCAGGGCCGCTTCGGGCTGATCGACGATCCGCCGGCGCTCGACATCAACGGCTTCAAGCGCAAGTCGGTGTCGGTGCACTGGGAGCTCATGTTCACCCGCTCGATCTACGGCACCGCCGACCTCGGCGAGCAGGGCAGGCTGCTGGGCGAGGTCTCGCGCCTGCTCGACGAGGGGGTGCTGCGCACCACCCTGACCGAGCGGCACGCGCCGATCGACGCCGCCACCCTGAAGCGCGTGCACGCCCTGATCGAGAGCGGGCGGGCGCGCGGCAAGATCGTGCTCGAAGGCTTCGGGCCGGCCGCCTGATCCCGTGCGGCAGGCGCGCCTAGAGGCTGGCCCAGCCGATGCGGTGCATCCAGCTGATCGTGTCGGTGCGCAGCGCCACGCTGCCGGTGTGGCCGAAGCCGTCGATCTCGAGCCACTCCGGCATCGCCCGGCTGAGGATCCCGGCCAGCACGGTCCCGGGATGGCGGCGCAGCACCACCCGGTCGCCGGCGCGCACCGGCGCCTCCGGGGAGGCGATCAGCAGCCCGCTCTCGCGCAGCACCGGCTCGAACGCGTCGGTGTCGAGCCAGATGGCGTAGCTGCCCGGTTCCGCCTGCATCGGCATCGCGGTCTGCTCCGCGGCGGCGAACGCGTCCTCGCCATGCTGCAGGGCCGAGTAGGCGACCTGCGGCAGGCGGCGGCCGCCGGCACGCTCGGCGCTCCCCGGCAGCGCCGCCCGGTGCGGACGCAGGCTGGCCAGCGCGCGGGCGCCACCGACCAGGGCGGTGAAGGTCTCCAGGCTGGCGCCGGTGGCGGCGAGCACCCGGCTCAGGCTCTCGGTGCTCGGCCAGCGCAGCCGGCCCTGGCGGGTGGCGCGCTTGGAGCGGTTGAAGGCGGTCGGATCGAGCCCCGCGGCGCGCGCCAACCCCGAGGGCGACAGGCCCTTCTCCGCCGCCAGCGTATCGAGTGCGCGCCAGACATCCTCGTGCTTCAAGAGGCCGTCCTCAGCCGGCCGACAGGACCTCCGAGGCGTGCCGTCGCCGGCCCGCCTCGGTGATCCGGTAGCGTCCGTCGCGGCACACCGCCATGCCCATCCCGTCCAGCCGCTCCAGGCAGGGCAGGTCCTTGAGGTCGGGGGGCCTGCCGCTGCCGCCGGCCAGGACCAGGCGGTGCAGCGCCGAGCGACAACAGGTTTCCAGGTACGGCT
>CAXTNB010000162.1:0-295 GCA_964245385.1 uncultured Acetobacteraceae bacterium
CCACAGCAGGCTGGCCGCCTCGATCAGCGTGCGCAGCGCGTGCAGGGTGAGGCGGTAGGCGGAGGCGTGCATGCCGCCAGTCTGCCCGCCGCTTGATGGCGGAATGCGGGACCGCAAAGCGGCGAAATCAGGGCAATCCGCACCCGGCGGCGCAGCCCGTCCGCGGCGATGCGCGGCTTCCCGGTCGGCGACCCCTTGCCCGATCGCGTCGCGCCGGCGGATCCTGACCCGGATGGTGTATCCCGACGGTCTGCCGACGCCGCAGCGCTACTGGTCCATGCTGGCGATCGCGATC
>CAXTNB010000162.1:305-6465 GCA_964245385.1 uncultured Acetobacteraceae bacterium
GTGCTGGATTCCTCGGTGGCCAACATCGCATTGCCGAGCATCGTCCGGCAGCTTCACGCGACGCCCGCCGAGGCCACCTGGGTGATCAACGCCTACCAGCTGGCGGTCGTGATGACCCTGCTGCCGCTGGCGTCGCTGGGCGAGCGCGTCGGCTACCGTCGCGTCTATCAGGTCGGGCTGGTGGTGTTCACCGCCAGTTCGCTGGCCTGCGCCCTGTCGCACAGCCTGGCCGCGCTGGTGATCGCGCGTCTCGCCCAGGGCCTGGGTGCGTCGGGGATCATGAGCGTGAACGGCGCGCTGGTGCGCTACACCTATCCTCAGGCTTCGCTGGGACGCGGGGTGGGGCTGAACGCGCTGGTGGTGTCGATCGACGCGGCACTCGGGCCCAGCGTCGCCTCGGCGATCCTGGCGGTGGGCTCCTGGGAGTGGCTGTTCGCGGTCAACGTGCCGATCGGCATCGTCAACATCGTGCTGGCCTCGCGCGCGCTGCCGAGCTCGGACCTGTCGACGCGACGCTTCGACTGGATCAGCGCCGGGCTGAGCGCGCTGATGTTCGGCCTGTTCTTCATCGGCGCCGACCGCTTCACCCGCAGCCGCGGCGACGGGGCGCTCGCCGCCCTCGAGCTCGCCCTCGCCGTGGCGGCGGGGTTCATCCTGGTGCGGCGCGGCGCCGGGTCGGCGCCGCTGATCCCCATCGACCTGCTGAGGATACCGATCTTCGCCCTGTCGGTGGCGGCCTCGATCTGCTCGTTCGCCGCCTACATGCTCGCCTTCCTCGCCCTTCCCTTCCATTTCGAGACGGTGCTGCACCGCGACCAGGTGCAGACCGGCCTGCTGATGACGCCGTGGCCGGTGGCGCTCGGCCTGATGGCGCCGCTCGCCGGGCGGCTCTCCGACCGCATCCCGGCGGCGGTACTGGGCAGCGCCGGCCTCGCGCTGCTGGCGGTCGGCCTCCTGCTGCTCGCCTTGCTGCCGGCGCATGCCGACAGCGCCGGGATCGTCTGGCGCATGGCGCTGTGCGGCCTGGGCTTCGGCTGCTTCCAGTCGCCGAACAACCGCACCTTGCTGTCCTCCGCACCCCGACGGCGCGCGGGCGCCGCGGGCGGCATGCTGGCGACCGCGCGGCTGCTCGGCCTGACCGGGGGTGCGACCGGCGGGGCCATCCTGTTCCGCCTGCTGCCGCACGATGCCGAGACCGTCGACCTGCTCGTCGGCACCGCGCTGGCCGTGATCGCCGCCGTCGTCAGCCTGCTGCGCCTCTCCAGCCGGCGACCCGACGCGGCGAGCCAGGAGCGCGAGCGCTCATGAGGCCGGAGGATCCAGACCGTCCAGCAGCCGCGCGAACCGCCGGAGGTCCTGCGCGTAGGCGTCGGGCGCTTCCCAGCCGGGGAAGTGGCCGCCATGGGCTGGCGTCGTGTACTGCCGGACGTCGTAGCCCCGCGCCGCCCACTCCCGGGGCGCCAGCATCAGGTCGTGCGGCCACATGCAGACGGCGGTCGGCACCGTGACGCGGTCCTCCGCCCGCAGCGGCGGCCGGAAGTGGGCATCGTCGTAGTAGTAGCGCATCGACGAGCCGATCGTGCCGCTGGCCCAGTAGATCATCAGGTTGTCGATCAGCATGTCGAGCGGGAAGGTCTGTCGCAGGTCCTCGCCGTGCTCGCTCCAGGCGTGGAACTTCTCGACGATCCAGCTCGCGAGCCCCACCGGCGTGTCGGCGAGCGCCGAGGCGAGCGTCTGCGGCCGCGTGTAGTGCAGGTGCTCGTAGGCGCCTTCCTCCGCCGCCCATCGCGCGGCGCGCGCCCGATACGCCGCCTCGGCCTCGGTCAGCGGCGGCGACGCCGAGGTCAGGGGCGGGTCGGCGACCGCGGAGACGTGGATGCCCCGGACGGCGCCGGGATGCTTGCGCGCCAGGTGGCCGGCGATCCCGGCGCCGATATCGGTGCCGGCGGCGAGGTAGCGCGCATGGCCGAGCCGTTCGGTCATCAGGCGGTGGAACAGGTCCTCGGCCTGCAGCTGATGCGGACGCGTCGGCCGGTCCGAGAAGCCGAAGCCGGGCAGCGCCGGGATCACCACGTCGAAGGCGTCGTCCGCGGCGGCGCCGAAGGCGGCGGGATCGGCGAGCCGCGGCGCCAGCCTGCGGTACTCCACGAAGCTGGACGGCCAGCCGTTCATCAGCAGCAGCGGCCTCGGCCGCGGGCCGCGTCCCCTCAGCTGCAGGTAGTGCACGCCGAACCCGTCGATGCGGGCGCGGAACTGCGGCAGCGCGTTCAGCCGCTGCTCGGCGGCATCGAAATCGTAGCCGGTGCGCCAGTGCCGCACGAGCGCCTGCAGGAAGCGCTGGTCGGTGCCGTACCGCCAGTCCGCGGTGACGGCATCGCTCCAGCGCGTCGCATCGAGGCGGCGTGCCAGGTCGCTGCGCAGTGCGTCGTCGAAGCTGATCCTGAACGCGTCCGCCGACAAGTCCTGAGCGGTTACCATATGAGGAGGCTGAACGGTAACGGTGGGGTCGGCAAGGAGGACGTCATGCCGGAACATGGTGCGGCGACCCCGGCCCGGCTCAGCGTGCTCGAACCCTTCCTCCGGCACGATCTCGAGGCGGGTGCCGCCGACTGGGAGGCGTGGGTCCGCCGCAAGCTGCCCGATCTCGCGGAGAGCGCGGCGGCGGCGGCCCGCCGCGGCATGCGGCTGCGCGAGGCGCTCCGTGCGCTGCAGGCGGTGAACGGCGCGATGCGGAGCGACGCCGCCGCCGTGCGGCCATCGCTCAGGCGGCACCCGGCCAGTCCCGCGCCGCCGTGCGCGTGCCGGTCGCCGACGAGGTCAGCAGATCGTCGACCAGGCGGGTCAGGCGCACCGCGTGGTCGAAGTCGGGAACCGTGAAGCTGCCGTGGCGGATGTCGTCGCGGAGTGCTGCGTAGAGCCCGGCGACGTTCGCGGCCGCCTCCGGCAGACCGGCAAGCTCACCCTCCTCGAGCCGCTGCACCTCGCCGTTGCGCCGCAGGGTGAGACGGCCCGACTGGAAGCCGCGCACGGCGCCGCCGTCCAGCCCCAGGCTGCCGGCCTCGCCGATCACCTCGAAGCGGAACGGCACCGCGTTGGCCGGGCGGCCGCCGGCGACCTCGATGCAGACCGGAGCGCCGCCCGCGATCCGGCCCTGAAGCAGGACGTGGTCGGGGATGCAGCGCGCCCGCGTGGCCGCGTTCTCCCCCACCGTCACCTCGGGGAACTGCGTGCTGACCAGCCCGCCGGCCTCGCTGAAGCCGCCCAGCACCGCGGCGGCGAGGTCGATCGTGTGCGCGCCCTGGATGGTGGCCAGGGTGACGCCGTGGGCGGGGTCCTCCGCGAAGGCCATGGCGGGCTCCACCTCGGCGCCGAACGCCGCCGTGGTCGAGACGATGCGCGCGCTGAGCACCCGCCCGATCGCGCCCGACGCGATCAGCTCGCGCGCCCGACGCGCGGCGGGGTTCAGCCGTGCCTGCAGCCCGATCGCGGCGTGCACGCCGGCCGCGCGCGCGGCGCAGGCGAGCGCCTCGGCCTCCGCGAGGTCGCGGCCGAGCGGCCATTCGCAGTACAGCTGCTTGCCGGCCGCGACCGCGGCCAGGACGAGGTCGCGATGATCCGGCACCTTGACCGCGATCGTCACGATGTCGATCGCGGGATCGCGCAACAGGCTGGCGGCATCCGCTTAGCCGCGAGCCGCGCCGAACGCGCGGGCGGCGGCGTCGGCCGACTCCCGGTCCCTGGTGACCACGCCGGCGAGCTCCAGGCCGGCCAGCCGCCGCACCGCCGGCACGTGGGATGCCTTGGCCCAGCCGCGCTCGGCGCTGGCGCCGATGATCCCAACACGCAAGATCTTGTCCATGTTCTGCCTCTCTCCCGTCGCGCGGCGATGCGCGGGTCCGGAGCCACACGCGACGGCCCTGGATCGCATCGCTCGCGGCCGACATGGGCCGCAGCGCCGGTGCTGAGAACATCCTCGTTCTCTTCACCAGATCGATGAGATAAACTTCAGCAATGTCGCGACCGAGCCTCGCCGCGCTGGAGGTGTTCCTGGCGGTCGCCCGACGGGGCAGCTTCCGTGCCGTCGCGGCGGAGCGCGGCGTCAGCCCGTCGGCACTCAGCCACGTCATCCGGGGCCTGGAGCAGACGCTCGACGTCCGGCTGTTCAACCGCACGACCCGGAGCATCCGCATCACCGAGGCCGGCGAGCAGCTGCTGCATCGCATCGCGCCCGCCCTGGACGACGTCTCGGAAGGGCTGCAGGCGGTGGGCGCGCTGCGCGGCCGCGTCGGCGGGCTGCTTCGCCTGAACGTGCCGCGCATCGCCAACGAGCTGATCGTCGAGCCGATCGTCGGCCGGTTCCTGGCCGCCTACCCGCAGGTCAGGCTGGAGGTGGTGAGCTTCGACGGCCTGGTGGACATCGTGGCCGAGGGATTCGACGCCGGCATCCGTCGCGACCGGCGCCTGGCTCCCGGCATGATCGCGGTGCCGGTGGGGCCGGCGCGACGCTTCGCCGTCGTCGGCAGCCCCTGCTACCTCGCCGGACGCGAGCCGCCTCGCGCGCCGCAGGACCTGCACGGGCATGCCTGCATCGAGCGGCGCTTCCCGAACGGCGCACGCTACGCCTGGGAGTTCGCCCGCCGCGGCGAGGCGCTGGAGGTCGAGGTGTCGGGACCGCTGATCGTCGACGACACCGCGCTGATGCTGCGCGCCGCCCTCGACGGCGTGGGCCTCGCCTTCGTCTTCGAGGAGCTGGTCGCGGGTCACCTCGCCAGCGGCGCGCTGGTCCGGCTGCTGGAGCCGTGGTGTCCGATGCTGCCGAGGTTCTTCCTGTACTATCCCGGACGCCGCCAGGTTCCGGCGGCGCTGCGCGCCTTCATCGACATGGTGCGCGCGCCGCCCGCGTAGCGTCGTGCGCAGGATGTCGAGCACCTGTCGCTGGTCAACGACGCGCCGGGCAACGGCTACTCGGGGACGGCGCTGGCGATCCATCAGCCGATACCCACCGACAGCTCCGCCGGCGGCGGCCCGGACCAGACGATCTCCGACGTGCGCTGGTATTCACGCGCCCCGGGGCGCGGCGGCGGCGGCGTCGACGGTCAGGCGTGGTTGATCGGCATCGAGGCGACGGAGACGCCGAACCTGCACATCGACCACGTGACCGGCACCCAGTGGGGCAACTCGAACGGCGGCTTCGGCCCGACCGGCTCGATCGGCGTCCATCTGGTCAGCACCGGCGGGTCGTCCGACTTCTTCGAGCAGCAGGTGTGGCTGACCAACTACAGCCAGCAGGGCGGCTATCGCGGCGTCGTCGTGGATGGCCATAACCTCCAGGGGCTGTACGCCTCGGGCCTGTTCCTGCTGCAGAACTTCATCTCCATCGACTGGGAGGCGCCGTCCGAGGACGCATCGGCGTCGTTCACGCTCACCAACAGCTCGCTCGACGGTCAGCAGGACGGCGTCTTGCTCGCGAACGTCAAGCAGGTGATGATCACGAACACCGAGATCCTGAACGGCAACTCCAACGGTCTCGCGACGAAGGTGCCGAACGACTACCACGGGATCTACGACATCGGCGCCGACGACGTGATGATCTCGAACAACGTCCTCATCCCGGCGTGCTCGGCGTGCAGCTCCAGCGGGGTTGCGGCGGGCCACAAGGGCTACGGCATCTTCATCCTGCATCACGCGGCGGATGACGGACAGGGCTCCGTGATCAGCGGGAACTCGATCGCCTACGGCGACGTCGGCATCTCTGCGCAGTCGACCGGCGCGGTGATCGCCTGCTCCGGCACGCTCGCCAGCGCCACCTTCAACCTGCCGGCCCACCCGGCGCCGTCCCAGACTTTCCACGTCGCCTCCGAATGCACCATCACGGCCTTCAGGCTTGTCCCGCAGCCCGTGACGGCGAGGACGACGGTCGTCGGCGCGCCGGGCAGCATCACGCCAGCGACCCCGCTGACCTTCATCTACGACGCCTCCAGCAACGTCTGGCTGCGCTGGTAGCAGGCAAAGCGGCGGCGACGGGCGGCGGGACGTCACGGAGAGCGTCCCCGCCCCCAGCGGACACGAGCCGGCGCCAAGCGCCAATGCCGTCGAGCGATTGGCGTCCGCGGCGGGATTCGAACCCACGGCCCCAGGATTCATCCCACTTCGGCTTTCG
>CAXTNB010000163.1:0-1575 GCA_964245385.1 uncultured Acetobacteraceae bacterium
GACCATGGTGCACCTGCCGGCGGTGAACACGCCGCAGTTCGCCTGGGCGCTGAACCGCACCGGCAAGCTGGCGCAGCCGATGCCGCCGATCTTCGAGCCGGAGATCCCGGCGCGCGCGATCGTGTTCGCGGCCTTCCACCACCGGCGCGAGGTCTGGGTCGGCTTCTCGACGGTGATGGCGATCATGGCGAACCGCATCGCCGCCGGCCTCGCCGACCGCTACCTGTCGCGCGTCGGCTATTCCGGGCAGCTCGGCCACGAGGCGGCCGACCCGGACGCGCCGGACAACCTCTACCGCAGCGTGCCGGGCGACTACGCCGCGCACGGGCGCTTCGACGAGCGGTCGCACAAGGTGAGTGCGGCGCTGTTCACGTCGCGGCACAAGCTCGCCGCGATGGCCGGCCTCGGTCTCGCCGCCGCCGCGATCAGCCGGCTGCCGGTTCGGGCTGGTTCACGTAGATCAGCACCGCGAGCAGGGTGAGGAAGAAGCGGAACGCGGCCTCCTGGCCGTTCCACAGCCGCGACTGCCACATCGCGAACCACTCGCCGCCGATCACCATGAAGCCGGTGAACCAGACCAGGAAGCCGAGTGCGGCACCGACGTGGACGAACAGCTTGGCGCGCTCGAAGGCAGCCGCCGGGGCACGCAGCGCGCGCAGCATCGCCGCCGCGGCGGCCGCGAACGCAGCCCCGGTGCCGGCCTCGCCGGCGATGATCGCGGCGTAGGCCAGGCGCCACTGCCAGGGATGCGGCAGCGCCCGGCCGAGCAGGGCGTTGCCCGGGAAGGTGGTGTCCATGCTCAGCACGTGACGCACGAACAGGGCGTTGGAGCCGTAATCGGCCAGGTTGTTGCCGGTCACCAGCAGGGCGAAGACGGCGAGGCTCGCCACCATGACGAGTTTCGCCGAACGTCCGGCCAGCGCGATCCGGGACGGCCTCAACTCGGCCGGCGCTGGTCGCCGGCCTGGCTGTGCACCATCCCCATGTGCACGGTCAGCGCCCGCACCACCTTCTCGATCGCCGACGCCGGCAGCACGAAGCCGACCGGACCGTAGGCGGGATGCTGGAAGGCGATCACCGAGCCTTCGGTCAGCGCCTCGGGCTGCACCACCCACTGCGTCTTGAACACCGGGTTGAACTGCGCACCCTCGATCGGCGGGATCGGCGCCTTCTGCACCATCGCCGCCCGCGCCTGCCCGAGGCCGACGATGAGCTGGGTGATCTGGTCGAGGTTCAACGTGATGTCGCCCTCGAGACCGCTGTCGGGCAGCAGGCTCAGGATGGCGCTGCGCGCATCGGTGGCGACGGTGACCCGCATGCGAGCGCTCATCTCTGTCCCCGGAACTCGTTGCCGTACTGTATCATATTATAGCAGCCGGGGAGCCGCGGCCAAGCGTCTGGGCCGTCCCGTCATACCGGACGGTGCAGTCCGCCGGACCACACCCACCAGCCGGCCGGCCAGCGACGGCCCGCCGTCGCCCGGAGGGCGGCCGGCGGATCGTCGAACAGGCCGAAGCACGTGGCGCCCGACCCGCTCATGCGCGCGAGTCGGCAGCCCGGCAGTGCCCGCAGGGC
>CAXTNB010000163.1:1585-6456 GCA_964245385.1 uncultured Acetobacteraceae bacterium
CCAGGTCGTTGCACAGCGCGGCCAGCCCCGCCGCCAGCGAGGCCGTGTCCGGCCAGCCGGGCGGCAGCGCCGCCGGCCGTCTGAAGCCCGGTTCGCGGGCGCGGAACACCGAGGCGGTGGCCACCGCCTCGCCGGGATTGATCAGCACCATGCCGAGCCCGGGCAGCTGCGGCGCCGGGCTCAGCAGGTCGCCGACCCCCTGCATGCGGACCGGTCGCTGCCACAGGCACACCGGAACGTCCGCTCCCAGCTCGGCGGCCAGCACGTGCAGGCGCGCGTCGTCGATCGCGACGCCCGGCCAGAAGCGACGCAGCAGCCGCAGCGCGGCGGCGGCATCGGCGGAGCCGCCGCCGATCCCGGACGCCACCGGCAGGTGCTTGTCCAGCGTCAGGTGCGCGCCGGGGACCGGCGCCCCCGCCTCGGCGGCGAGCCGGCGCGCCGCGCGCAGCACCAGGTTTTCCTCGCCGTCGCCGCGCAGCAGCGGCTCGAACGGACCGGTGACCGACAGCCGGCGCTCCCGATCCGGAACCACGCCGAGCCGGTCCGCCGCCCCGGCGAACACCACCAGGCTGTCCAGCAGGTGGTAGCCGTCGTCGCGGCGACCGGTCACGTGCAGGAACAGGTTGACCTTGGCGTGCGCGGCCTCGTGGGAGCCGAGGCTGTCGCTCAAGCGCGCGCCCCCTGCGCGACCCTCAAGGATGCGATACCGGCAGCGCGTCGGCCGCCAGCACCGGGTCGCCGCCGGGACGCACCGAGTAGCGCAGCGCGGTGCGGATCCGCGCCTCTTCCTGCCTGTCGGGATGCAGGTTCAACGCCCAGCGCCACTGGTCGCGCGCCTCCACCCGACGTCCGCTGGCCCAGTAGGCGACGCCGAGATGGTAGTTCACGGTCGGGTCCTCGGGCATCTGCTCGGCCGCCCGCTCCAGCTGGCGCACCGCGCCGGCGAAGTCGTTCTGCCGCAGCATCGCCCAGCCGAGGCTGTCGCGGATCGAGCCGTCATCGGGCTCGGAGTCGAGCGCGCGCTCGATCATCATGCGCGCGCCGCCGAGGTCGTGCTTGCGCTCCACCCAGCTGTAGCCGAGGTAGTTCAGCAGGAAGGGCTGGTTCGGCGAGAGCTGCAGCGCGTGCTGCAGGTCCGCCTGCGCCTGCTTCCACTGCTGGTTCCGGTCGTAGGCGGTGGCGCGCGCGAACAGGATCGGCCAGTCCTCGCCGTTGAGCGGCGACATCAGCCGGATCGCGTGGTCGTAGGCGTCGATGGCGGCGCCGTACTGGTGGGCGTCCTGCAGCAGGTCGCCGAGTGCCTGCAGCGGCTGGGCGCGGTCGGGATAGCTGCGCACCAGGTGCTCCAGGGTGGAGCGGGCGACGTCGCTGCGGCCCTTGCTGGCGCCGATGACGCCGGCGCGCAGCGCCGCCACCGGCTGCAGCGGATCGCCGGCCGGGATGCGGCGCAGGCTCGCCAGCGCCTGCTGCGGCTGATCCGACGCCTGCAGGTCGGCCAGCAGCAGCCGGGCGGAGGAGAGGTCCGGCTGCAGGCTGAGCGCGAAGCGGAGCATGAAGCCCTCGGCCTCCTGGCCGCGCGTCCCCTGCTGCTGGATCAGCGAGGCCATCGTCAGGAAGGCGCGGGCCAGCCCCTGCACCGGCGTCCTCACCGGCGCCTGCGGCAGCGCCGCGTCGAGACCCGCCTCGGCGATGGAGAGCAGCGGCAGGGCGTGCACCAGCGAGTGCACCAGCGCCTGCCCGTCCGCCCGCCTGCCGTTGCGGGCCAGGAAGCTCGCGTAGGATTGCGCGAACACCAGGTCCGAGCCCGGATACTGGGCGAGCGCCTGCTGATACAGCCGGCCGGCCTGATCGGTGCGGCCGGCGAGATCGGCGATCATCGCGGCGTGCAGCGCGTAGACGCCGTCGATCGGGCCGGGGGTGGCGCGCGCGGTGAGCGTCGCCAGCGCGAGATCGGTCTGGCCGGCGCCCTGCTGCGACCAGGCGATCAGCAGCGGCTGCAGCAGGTCGTTGAGCGGCGAGTGCCCGATCCTGCCGTACTGCGCGGCGGCCGTGCTCCAGCGCCCCTCGGCGGCGGCGTCGTTGCCGAGCACGATCGGCGCCAGCGGGCTGTCCTGCGACGCCGGCAGCTGCGCCGCCAGCTGCGCCGCCTCCGGACGCCCGGCGAGGATCGAGAACAGCAGGGCCTGGCCGCGGACGCCGGGAGCGCCGGGATCGGCCTTGAGCACCTCGAGCAGTCGCGACGAGGCGGCGTCGGCATCGCCGAGCGCACCGGCGACGACGCCGCTCAGGTAGCTGCCATAGACCAGCGGCGCCGGCGGCGGCGCCTCGGTGCCGGCAACGGCCGGCAGCGGCGGCGTGCACACGCCGAGGCCGACGGCGAGACAGCGGAGCAGGGTGCGGGATCGGATCGGCATGATCGGCGCAGGCTACCAGGGCGGCATCGCGGCGGCTATCCTGACGAGCGTCGTGCCTTGGCGCCGAAGCCCGAGGTCGAGGCCGGCGGCGGCCGCGGGAGAGGCTTGGCGATGGAGATGTCGGTCCCGCAGGCGCTGGAGCTGCTCCGCCTGCAGCTCGAATGGGGTGCCGACGAGGCGCTGGAGGAGCAGCCGCAGCGGCGGCTCGCGCCGGCTGCACCGCAGCTTCGGCCACTTCAGGCGATCGACGCGCTGCCCGGCACGGTCGCCGCGCCCGGACCGGCGCCCGGGCAGGCGCCCGGGCAGGCGCGCGGTGCCCCAGGGAGGGGTGCCCCAGGGCACGGTGCGCCAGGGCCGGGTGCGCCAGGGCACAGTGCGGAGGAGAGCGCTGCGGCGGCGGACAGCCTGCAGGCGCTGCGCGCCGCGGTGGCCGGGTTCTCCGGCTGCTCGCTGCGCGACACCGCCAGCCACACCCTGTTCGCCGAGGGCGATGCCGCGTCGGGGCTGGTGCTGGTCGGCGAGGTGCCCGATGCCGACGAGGACCGCGCCGGCCATGCCTTCGCCGGCGCCCCCGGCATCCTGCTGGACCGGATGCTCGCCAGCATCGGCCTGTCGCGCGACCGCCTGCTGATCGCGCCGCTGATCCCCTGGCGGCCGCCCGGCGACCGCAAGGTGAACCCGGCCGAGATGGCGGCCTGCCTGCCGTTCCTGCACCGGCTGCTGGTCCTGGTGCGGCCGAGCCACCTGGTGCTGATGGGCGCGCGTCCGGCGCGCGCGCTGCTGCTCAACGAGAGCCCGATCGCGCGGCTGCGCGGCCGCTGGCTGCCGGTGCCAGGGCCGGAGCGGCAGTCGCCGCCGATCCAGGCGCTGGCGATGCGCCATCCCAGCCACCTGCTGGCCAACCCGCCGTCGCGACGGGAGGCCTGGCACGACCTGCTGCTGCTGCGCCGGACCCTGGATGCGCGTCCGGCCCGAGAGGATCGGCGCTAGTTCTCGGCCAGCTTCTGCCGCCTCGCCTGCACCCGCTGCACCCGCCTGCCGTCCATCTCCACCACCTCGAACATCCAGCCCGAGAACGCCACCTTGTCGCCCACCGCCGGCACGCGGCGCAGCAGGGCGAGGATCAGCCCGGCCAGGGTGTGGTAGCTGCCGGCGGCCGGCAGGTCGCCCAGCATCAGCCGGTCCTTGATCTCGTCGGCCGGTGAGGTGCCCTCCAGGCTGACCGGCCCGTCATGCGCCGGCGCCAGCGCCAGCGCGGCCCCGGCCTCGGGCTGCTCGCCGACGATGGCGCCGAAGATGTCGGCGCTGGTGACGATGCCCTCGAAGCTGCCGTACTCGTCCAGCACCAGCAGGATGCCCAAGCCCAGGCCGCGCAGCCGCTGCAGCGCGTCGAAGGCGCTGATCGTCTCCGGCACCACCTGCGGCGGCCGTATCACGGCATCGACGCCGATCGGGTGCCCGTCGAGCAGCAGGTCGAGCGCGTCCTTGACCAGGATGATGCCGACCGGATCGTCGACCCGGCCGTCGCACACCACCAGCCGGGTGTGGGCGCCGGCCTTCAGCGCCGCGGCCAGCTCGACCGGTGCGGCGTGGCGGTCGATCCAGGACAGCTCGTTGCGCGGCGTCATGATCGCGCGCACCGGCCGGTCGGCGAGGCGAAGCAGGCGCTCGATCATGTTGCGCTCCTCCGCTTCCAGCAGGCCCGCCTGCGCCCCCTCCGCCAGCACCGCGCGCAGCTCCTCCTCCGTCACCGTCTGCCGCGGCTCGCGCGAGATGCCGCCCAGCCGCAGCACCAGGGCGGAGGCGCGGCCCAGCACCCAGACCACCGGGCTGGCGATGCGGGCGATGACCAGCAGCGGCAGCGACAGCCTCGCCGCGATGGTCTCCGGATGACGCAGCGCCAGCTGCTTGGGCACGAGCTCGCCCAGCACCAGCATCATGAAGGTGATGCAGATCACCACCAGGGCCAGCGCCAGCTCGCTGGCGATCGGCCGCAGCAGCGGCAGGCGCGACAGGTAGGGGGTGAGGTCGCCGGCGATGCGGGCGCCGCCGAACGTGCCCTCGACGATGCTGACCAGGGTGATGCCCACCTGCACCGTCGGCAGGAAGCGCTGCGGCTCCTCGGCGAGCACCCGCGCCCGGTCGGCGCCGGCGACGCCGCGACGCGCCAGCACCGCCAGACGCGGCCGGCGGGCGGAGATCAGCGCCAGCTCGCCCATGGCAAACACGCCGTTGATCAGGATCAACAGCAGGACCAGGAGGATCGAGACGACCATCGCCGCATCCTAGGATGCGGGCCTTGACGAGGCCAGGGCGCGGCCCGGCGGGCGTGCCGCGCCGCCGACGCGAGGCCGGCGGCGCCGCGGTCAGTCGGCGGCGTCGACCGCGTCGGTTTTGGCCAGCCGCCCCCCCGGAGCCCGCGCCGGCGTCTTGTTGGCGGCGATCTCCGCCCTGCGC
>CAXTNB010000164.1:0-6441 GCA_964245385.1 uncultured Acetobacteraceae bacterium
CGGCGCCGCCGGCGGGCGCTGCCGGGGCGGCGCGTCGGGCGTGCGCGCCAGCTGAAGCGCAAAGCCCGCGTGCAGGGTCGTCTCCGGCAGCGGGCGCGCGGTGTCCCACTCCGCCCGCATCCGGCGCGACGCCGCCTCGCCCAGCAGCGGCAGGGCGCCGAGCGGACAGTCTGGATCGTCGGCCGCGCCCTGCAGCAGCGTGACCAGCTGGTCGATGATGCCCCGGATCGCGTCGGCCTCGAACATCCCCGGACGGTAGAACAGCCGGCCGCCGAGGCGCTGCGGCCGTTCCTCGGGCTGCAGGTGGAGATCCATCGCGGCCGCGCCCGACCCGCCGTCGATCGCGTCCGGGTCCGCCTCGCTGCCGGCTGACGCGGCGCCGGCCGCGATCAGGAACGAGATGCGCGGCGGCTGATGCCGGCCGCCCGGTTCGTCGGGCTCGGGCACCGGCAGCAGCACCGGGACCTCGAGCGCGTCGCGCACCGCGCGCCGCACCTGCGCCAGGTGGTCGCGAAACGACAGCTCGGCGGACGGCAGGGTGCGCACGGCGACGCCGACCCGTCCCGGCGCGTCGGCGGAGCATCGCACAGGCTGGGCGGTCACGCCGGCGAGGGTGACCTCGTCCTGCGCGAGGCGGCGGTGCAGCAGCGCGGTGAAGCCGGCCAGCAGCAGGATGTCGAAGGCGGCCTGCTCACGTCGGCCGAGCGACCGCAGCGCGTCGGCGAGCGCGTCGGTCAGGGCGAACGTCTCCGCGCGGCAGCGGCCCGGGGCCGGCGCCGCAAGCGCGGGATCGGGCGAGACCGAGCAGAGCGGGACGTCGCCGGCGATCGTCGGAGGCCGATCGGCGCTCTGCGACATCTGATTCATGGTTCGGAGCGCTCTCCGTTCGGCTCGGGCACCAGAAAGTCGTCGGGCGCCTGCCTCGACCGGGACCGCAACGGCTATGGCAGATCTTGTTGCTATAACGCAACGTGAAACCGTCGGGTGCCGATTTATTATCGTGTGTCGCAACGGTTCACGACGGCGCGCGCGATCCCTCGGCACCGCTCCGGGTGGAGTGCTAGGGAATGATCCAGGGCACGACGTACTGCTCCAGCAGCACGAGCAGCCCGAGCAGGACGGTCAGCACGATGCTGTGCTTGAAGGTGCGGGCGAACACGACGCCCTCCTGGCCCTTGAGCCTGGTCACCGAGACGCCGGTGGCGATGTTCTGCGGCGAGATCATCTTGCCCATCACGCCGCCCGACGAGTTGGTGGCGGCGAACAGGATCGGGTTGAGGCCGAGCTGGTGGGCCGCGACCACCTGCAGGTTGCCGAACAGCGCGTTGCCGGAGGTGTCGCTGCCGGACAGCGCCACCGCGATCCAGCCGAGGAAGGCCGAGGCGACGGTGAACAGGAGGCCGAGATGCGCCGCCGCGTCTCCCAGCGTGTAGGTCATGCCCGCGTAGTTCATCAGGTAGGCGAGCCCCATGATCAGCGAGACCGTCATCACCGCGAGCCGGACCTGCCGCCAGGTCAGCAGGACGCAGGCGAGGAAGCGGCGCGGACTCAGGCCGAACAGGGCGGCGGTGAGTGCCGCCGCGAGCAGGATCGCGGTGCCGGTGGCGAGCGGCTGGAACGCCCACACGGCGGGGTAGGGCTTGTGGTAGAGCGTCACGTACACCGCGTTGTTCAGGCCCGGCCAGGGGATCTGGATCGCGCCGATCGAGGCGACCTTGAGCTGCGTCCAGAGGATGACGACGAGGCTGACGACGATCCACGGGATCCAGCCCTGCCACGGTGAGATCGGCGGCAGGGCGGCACTCTCCCGCAGCGCGGCGCCGGGTGCTGGCGGCAGCTGCAGGGCGGCGGCGAAGCGTGCGTCGGGTGCCGGCCGCCAGAGCTGCAGGAAGCCGATGGTGATCAGCAGGGAGCCGAGCGAGGCGAACACGTCGGTGAGCCGGTAGTCGGCGAAGTTGGAGACGCTGAACTGGATCGCGGCGAAGCTGCCGCCGGCGACCAGCAGCAGCGGCCACAGGGCGGCGAGCGAGCGCCGGCCGCCGAACACCGCCATCACGTAGAACGGCAGCAGCAGGGCGAGCAGCGGCAGCTGGCGGCCGATCATCGCGCCGAGCACGGTGTCGGACTGGTGCGTCACCACGCCCAGCACGGTGACGGGAATGCCCAGCGCGCCGTAGGCGACGGGGGCGGTGTCGAAGATGAGGGTGTAGGTCAGCGCCTCCAGCGGGCTCCAGCCGATCATGATCAGCAGCGAGCTCGTGATCGCGATCGTCGAGCCGAAGCCGGCGATGCCCTCGAGCAGCGCGCCGAAGCAGAAGCCGATGACGATCAGCACGACGCGACGGTCGGCCGGCAGGTTCTCGAGCACCCAGGTGCGGAACGCGTCGAATCGTCCGGAGACGACCGCCACGTTGTACAGGATCAGCGCGTTGAAGGCGATCCACATCACCGGCCAGAGCGCGAACACGATGCCGGCGGCGACGCTGTCGAGCGCCAGACCGACCGGCATGTGCCAGGGCAGCACCGCCATCACCAGGCCGACCAGCAGGCCGCCGAGCGAAGCCTGCCAGGCCGGCCGGCGCAGGATGCCGAGCATCACCAGCACGGTGAGGATCGGCAGGCTCGCGACCAGGAACGACAGCAGGAGGCTGCCGCCGATCGGCGTCAGGGATTGATGGAACACGGCTTCTCCCAGAGGTTCGGTTTCTTGTCCGGCTCTCGTCGTCGGGCATGGCGATCGCGGCAGCTACGACGGGAGCTTGCGGAAACTGGACAGCAGGACAGACCGGGCCGCGCCGCAAGGGGTTTTCGTCGGGTCGGGCGGCCGGTCACCGCTCACGCCCGGGCGGCAGCACGCCGAGCGCCGCCAGGGTCGCCCTCACGGCTTCCACGGGCGGCGTCCGTGGCTCCTGGCCGAGGAAGCCGGCGAGCCTGCTGCCGTCCAGGCGCACGGTGCTGTCCCACAGGTACCTCATCTCGCCCAGCTCCCGGAGCGTCCGGTTGAACGGCGAGATCAGCTTCATCGCCAGCCAGGGAAGCCGCGACACCTTCAGCCCCGGGGCGCCCGCGGCCTGTCGGATCGCCTCGATCATCCCGGTGCCGCTGTCGTCGTAGAAACCCTCGAAGTGGAAGCGCTCGAAGGCGGCCAGCTCCGCCTGCCGGTCGAGCAGGCGTGCGAAGGTCTCGCCGGCGTCGGGCAGGTAGCACCAGGCGTGGCCGACCCCCGGCCGGCCCGGGTAGCTCACGGCGGCGAGCGGCCGGTTCGGCTTCACCAGGCCCTGCGAGAACCAGTTGTTGCCCGGCCGCGGCCCGAAGAAGTCGCCGAAGCGCACGATCAGCGAGGCGACACCCTGCGCCGCTGCCGCCTCGAGCCGGCGCTCCAGCTCGACGCGGATCGCGCCCTTGCGCGTGGGCGGGTGCTGCGGCGAGTCTTCCCGCAGCACCGGAAACGCATCGGCGCCGAAGTTGTAGACGGTGCCGGGCAGAAGGATGCGCGCCCCGGCGGCACGGGCGGCGGCGATCGTGTTGTCCAGCATCGGCAGCACGAGCTTGGCCCAGTCGCGGTAGCCGGGCGGATTGACCGCATGCACGATCGCCGAGGTGCCCGAAGCCGCCTGCAGCACCGATGGCCCCGCCGTCGCGTCGCCGGCCACCCACTCGAAGGCATCGCCCCTGTCCCGGGCGTTGCGGCTGTCGCGCGCGACGTCGCGCGACAGCGCACGGACATGCCATCCGTGCCGCACCAGCGCCCGCGCGGTCTCGCCGCCGACGCCGCCGCTGGCACCCAGCACCAGCGCCGATCGATCCGTCATGCTCCGCCCCTCCGAAGTGTCGAGAGCAAGCTATGCCGCCCGGTCCTGATCCAGAATTGGCAATCGTGCCGCGTCGGGCGAAGCGGCGGTGCCGTCGGCGGTCGTTCGGCTGATCCTCCGCCGACCGTCTAGGCGCGTTCCGCCAGCCTCGCGGTCAGGTCCTCGATGAACTGCCAGGCGACGCGGCCGGACCTGCCGCCGCGGGCGATCGACCATTGATGGGCGGCGGCGTGCAGCGCGTCGCGCTCGATCGGCAGGCCGCGGTCGGCGGCGTAGCCCTCCACCATCGACAGGTAGCCCGGCTGGTCGCAGTTGTGGAAGCCGATCCACAGCCCGAACCGGTCCGACAGCGAGACCTTCTCCTCGGTGGCCTCGTTCGGGTTGATCGCGGTGGCGCGCTCGTTCTCGATCATCTCGCGCGGCATCAGGTGGCGACGGTTGCTGGTGGCGTAGAACAGCACGTTCGCCGGACGCCCCTCGATGCAGCCGTCGAGCACCGACTTCAGCGCCTTGTAGTCGGCGTCCTCGCGCTCGAACGACAGGTCGTCGCAGAACAGCAGGAAGCGCCGGCTCGACGGACGCAGCAGGCCGAGCAGCACCGGCAGGCTGGCGAGGTCGTCGCGCTGGATCTCGACCAGCAGCAGCGGCGGCTGCCCCGCGCAGGGTTCTTCGACGACGGCGTGATGCACCGCCTTGACCAGCGACGACTTGCCCATGCCGCGCGCACCCCAGAGCATGACGTTGTTGGCGGGCAGGCCGCGCGCGAAGCGGGCGGTGTTCTCCAGCACCAGCCCGCGCTGCCGCTCGATGCCCTGCAGCAACGGCAGCCTGACGTGGCTGACCTGCGGCACCGGCGTCAGTCCGGCACCGTCCGGGTGCCAGAGATAGGCGGTGGCGGCATCCAGCGCCGGCAGCACCGGCGGCGGCGGCGACATGCGCTCCAGCGCCACGGCGATGCGCTGCAGCAGCCGGTCGGTCGCGTCGCTCATCGGCAGCCTCGCGTGTGCATCGTCCCGGGTCCGGCACCCGGCTTGACGGGCGGAGTGCGAAAACTATGGTCCCCGACCATACCCGGCAAGGCTTCGCCTCGCCCGCGGCCTCCCCCGACCCTGGAAGCAGTACGATGAACCTGTTCTCGACCCCCGCCTATGCGCAGGACGCGTCCGGAGGCCTGCTCGGCAGCCTGGCCGGGTTCAGCCAGTTCCTGCCGATCCTGCTGATCTTCGTGGTGTTCTACTTCCTGCTGATCCGGCCGCAGCAGCAGCGTCAGAAGGCGCTGAAGGCGATGGTGGCCGCACTCAAGCGCGGCGACCGTGTGGTGACCGCCGGGGGCATCGTCGGCGTGGTGCAGCGGGTGCGAGAGGGCACCGACGAGGTGGAGGTCGAGATCGCGCCCAACGTGCGCGTGCAGGTGGTGCGCGACACCATCTCCACCGTGCTCAAGCCGCCGAGTGCGGCCAACGACACCGGGCCGGTGGCGGCGAAGAAGGAGTGAGGCGGCGTCGCGGCCCGGACCGCCGATCCGGGCCGCGGATCGAGGTCAGGCCGCCCGCAGCTGCGCCTCGGCGAACTCGTAGTTGGCGATCTTGTCGAGCCAGTTGGTGACGTAGTCCGGACGCCGGTTGCGGAAATCGACGTAGTAGCTGTGCTCCCAGACGTCGATCCCGAGCAGCACGCGACCCTCGCCGGTGGCGACCGGGTTGGAGCCGTTCGCGGTCTTGGTCACCTTCAGCTTGCCGTCGGGAGCGGCCACCAGCCAGGCCCACCCCGAGCCGAACTGCGTGGTGGCGGCGGTCTTGAAGGCCTCCTTGAACTTGTCGACGCCGCCGAAATCCTCGGTCAGCTGCTTCTCCAGCGTCGGCGGGATGCTGCCGCCGGTCGGCGACATCGCCTGCCAGAACAGGATGTGGTTCCAATGCTGGCCGGCATTGTTGAAAACCGGCGTGAGCTCGGCGTTGCCGTGGCTGTGGTGGATGATCTCCTCGAGCGACTTGCCGGAGAGCGCCTCGTTCTTCTCGACGAACCCGTTCAGGGCGGTGACGTAGGCCTGGTGGTGCTTGTCGTGGTGCAGCTCCAGCGTCTCCTGGCTCATGCCGCGTGCGGCCAGCGCGTTGTGCTGGTACGGAAGTGCAGGAAGTTCGAAGGCCATGTCGGATTCTCCTGGTTCTCATTATTGAGCTATGGTCGGAGCGATGCTCCGTCAAGCGAGCCACCCGGCCGCCAGTGGAGGATCATCCGGCGGCATGACGTCGAAGAACGCGCTCTCGCCCGCCGGCCGCGCCGCCAGGGCGCAGGATCCGGACCGCTTCCTGGCCGGCCTGTTCGCGCCCGCCGCCGCCCGCGAGGCGCTGTTCCTGCTGATCGCCTTCAACCACGAGCTGGTCCGCGCCCTGGAGACCAGCTCGGCGCAGCGCGGCATGGGTCCGATCGCCGCCCTGATCCGGCTGCAATGGTGGCGCGAGGTGGTGCAGGGCGAGCCGCGCCGGCACGAGCTCGCCGAGCCGCTGGCGGCGGCGCTGGCCGCGGGCGCGCTGCGGCCGGCGAGCCTGCTGTCGATCATCGAGGCGCGCGAGGCGGAGGCCGAGGGCATCGAGACGATGCTCCAGTGGCAGGCGATCCAGCACCGCGG
>CAXTNB010000165.1:0-452 GCA_964245385.1 uncultured Acetobacteraceae bacterium
CCGCGGCGGCCGCGCGTCGCGCGCGGTCGCGGCGCATCTCGCCGGCCGCGGCGTCGCCGGCGAGGCGATCGAGCGCGCGCTGGGTGCCGCGCGCGGCGATGCGCTGCTCGATCCCGAGCAGGCCGAGCTGGCCGCCGCCCTGATCCAGGCGCGCAGACGCCGGATCGGTCCGTTCGCGCCGACACGCGACGATCCCGGATGCGATGATCCGGGGCACGCCGATGCGCTGGCGCGCCGGCGTGCCCTGGCAGCGCTGGCGCGCGCCGGCTTGCGCGCTGCAGCTTCAGCTTGCGCCGGAGCAGCCTCCTGTCCGGCAGGTTGAGCCGGCGCGACCGTCACTGCCGCAGCCCGCGCTGGCGCTGCCGCCGGGGGAGCACGGCTAACGCGGCCCAGGCCGAGCTCGGCCAGCAGGCTCTGACCCATCTTCTCCGGGTCGATGCCGGTCACCTTTT
>CAXTNB010000165.1:462-6430 GCA_964245385.1 uncultured Acetobacteraceae bacterium
TCGCCCGCCTGCGCGGCCCCTGACCGGACCGGCCGGCAGCGGCGCGCGGGCGAGCCCGGCCTGGCCACGGCCCGCGCGCGCGGGAGCTTGCATGCTCGGGCGCTTGGCGCCACATGCTCTGCCGCGAAGCGGTTCGGCACCGGCGCAGCTCGGCCAGACGCGGCCGAAGAGAGGATTTCATGGGTGGCTTGAGCATCTGGCACTGGCTGATCGTGCTCGCGGTCGTGCTGCTGCTGTTCGGCGGCAGCGGCAAGGTGAGCACCTTGATGGGCGACTTCGCCAAGGGCGTGAAGTCGTTCAAGAAGAACATGGCCGACGACGAGTCGATGGAGGCGCACGGCCAGCAGGCGTCGCACCCGGCGCCGACCACGCTCGCCTCGCCGACCGTCGCCTCCTCCGGGGTGTCGAGCCCGGCGCCGAGCCCGGTGCCCGGCCAGGTGCAGGAGCCGATACGGCATAGCTGACGCGGTCGCGCGGCGGTCGGCACCGTGCACGGGCGCCACGCGCCGGATCCGGCCTGGACCGAGGCGGCGGACGAGATCGTCGCCGCCGGGCGCCGTCTCGACCAGCTCGGCTGGGTGCCGGCGACGTCGGGAAACCTCAGCCGGCGCCTGCAGGACGGTCGGATCGCCATCACCCGCAGCGGCAGCCACAAGGGATCGCTCACCCGCGACGGCGTGATCGAGGTCGGCGCGGACGGGCGGCCGGCGCGCGAAGCCGACCGGCCCAGCGCCGAGACGCTGCTGCACTGCCAGCTCTACGCCGCGCTCCCGTCGGCCGGCGCGGTGCTGCACGGGCACTCGGTCGCCGCCACGGTGCTGTCGATGCTCGAACCCGGCGCCGCGCTGTGGTTCGAGGGATACGAGGTGCTGAAGGTGTTCGACGGCCAGGGCTCGCACCAGGTGCGGCTGCGCCTGCCGATCCTCGACAACGACCAGGACATCGCCCGACTGTGCGGCACCATCGCGCCGCTGCTCGGCGAGCTCGTGATGGGCTACCTGATACGCGGGCACGGCGTCTATGCCTGGGGCCCGACGATGCCGGCGGCGCTGGCGCGGCTGGAGGGGCTGGAGTTCCTGCTCGCCTGCGCGCTCGAACGGAGGAAGCTGCGACCATGAGCCGACTGACCGTGTACGACGAGGACCGGCCCGGCGAGGCCGTGCTGCGCACCGAGGACGCGCCCAGGATCGCGGCCGAGCTCGGCGGCATCGGCGTGCGCTTCGAGCGCTGGGACAGCCCGGTGCCGCTGGCGCCGGACGCCTCCGCC
Source organism: uncultured Acetobacteraceae bacterium (assembly GCA_964245385.1). GTDB lineage: Bacteria > Pseudomonadota > Alphaproteobacteria > Acetobacterales > Acetobacteraceae > Lichenicoccus. Next base: position 1,730 of record CAXTNB010000165.1, read on the forward strand.
GAGGCGATCCTGGAGGCCTACCGGCCGCACCTCGACCGGCTGATGGGGCAGAGCGGCGCCGGATCGGCGGACGTGATCACGCTCGACGAGACCACCCCGAACCGGACGGCGCTGCGCGAGAAGTTCCTCTCCGAGCACACCCACACCGAGGACGAGGTGCGCTTCTTCGTGCGCGGCCGAGGCAGCTTCATCCTGCACGTGGCCGGCCGCGTCTACGACGCGCACTGCACCGCGGGCGACCTGATCTCGGTGCCGAGCGGCGTCGCGCACTGGTTCGACGCCGGCGAGCCGCCGGCGGTCACGGCGCTGCGCGTGTTCACCGACAGCAGCGGCTGGGTCGCGCACTATACCGGCGACGGCATCAGCGCCCGCTTCCCGGCCGCCTGAGGGCCACGTCTCCCGATCCCCTCCGGCTCCGGTGCGAGCATTGCGATGAGAGCAGCGACGTGACCCAGAGACCGCGCGCGGTGCTGACCGACATCGAGGGCACCACCACCCCGATCGCCTTCGTCCACCGGGTGCTGTTCCCCTACGCGCGCGCGGCGCTGCCCGGCCTGCTGCGCGAGCGCGCGCACGAGCCATCGGTCGCCGCGGCGCTGGCGCAGGTACGCGCCCTGGCGCCGCGGGCGGATCCGCTGGCGCAGTGCCTCGCCTGGATGGACCAGGACGCCAAGATCACGCCGCTGAAGCTGCTGCAGGGACTGGCCTGGCGGGACGGCTACGCCAGCGGCGCGCTGCGCAGCGAGATCTATCCCGACGTCGCCCCCGCGCTGCGCGCCTGGCACGCCTCGGGGGTGCGGCTCGCGGTGTACTCGTCCGGCTCCGAGGCGGCGCAGCGCCTGATCTTCGGCCATCCGCCGGCGCAGGCCGGCGGCGACCTCGCCGGGCTGTTCTCGGCCTTCCTCGACACCCGGATCGGCGTCAAGACCGAGGCCGCGAGCTATACCGAGGCGGCGCACAGGCTCGGGCTGCCGCCGGCGGAGATGCTGTTCCTGTCCGACAGCGCCGCCGAGCTCGACGCCGCCGCCGCGGCCGGGCTCGCCGTCTGCCAGCTGCTGCGTGCGGCCGACGCGACGGCCGCCTGCGAACGCCATCCGGGCTGCGCGGATTTTCCCGCCGTCGCCGCCCGCTTCGGCCTGCCGGCAGGAGGTGCGCGATGATCGAGCTGCATCGCGGCTGGCGCCGCGTGCCGGACGCCGCCCGCGGCGCCATCGCCGCGCTGGGCAACTTCGACGGCGTGCATCTCGGCCACGCCCACCTGCTGCGCCGGCTGCACGCGGCGCGGCCGGAGGCGCGGCTGGGCGTGGTGACGTTCGAGCCGCATCCGCGCGAGCTGTTCCGCCCCGACGACCCGCCGTTCCGGCTCAGCCTGAGCCGCGAGCGACGCGCGGCGCTGGAGGCGCTGGGTGTCGCCTGCATCTTCGAGATCCCGTTCGACGAGGCGTTCTCGCACTTCTCCGCCGAGCGCTTCGTGCGCGAGGTGCTGCACGAGAGCCTGGGCCTGCGCCACCTCGCCTGCGGCCCCGACTTCGCCTACGGCCATCGCCGGGGCGGCAACGTCGACCGGCTCAGCGACCAGGCGGAGGAGCTGGGCATCGGCCTGACCATCGTGCCGCCGCTCGCCGACAGCGGCGGCCCGTTCTCCTCCAGCCGGATCCGTCGCGCGCTGCTGGACGGCTATCCGGAGCGCGCCACCGAGGAGCTGGGACGTCCCTGGGCGGTGCGCGGCATCGTCGTGCACGGCGACAAGCGCGGCCGCCAGCTCGGCTTCCCCACCGCCAACATCGCGCTGGGCCGTCACCTGGAGCCGGCGCGCGGCGTCTACGCCGTCACCGTGCGGCTGCCGGACGGCGGCACGCATCGCGGGGTGGCCAACATCGGCCGCCGCCCGACGGAGCATGCCGGGCTGGAGAGCCGGCTGGAGGTGCACCTGTTCGATTTCGACGGCGACCTGTACGGCATGGAGCTGTCGGTGGCGCTGCACACGCTGCTGCGCGCCGAGCAGCGCTTCGACGGGCTCGAGGCGCTGCGCGCGCAGATCGGCCGCGACGCCGCGCAGGCGCGCGACTACCTGTTGCGCAAGCTCGGCGGCTGAGGCAGCACGGGACTGCCCCTTGCCACGAAGCATATCGCCGATGACCGAGCCCAGCGCCGAGACCGACTACCGCGACACCGTGTTCCTGCCCAGCACCTCGTTCCCGATGCGCGGCGAGCTGCCGCGTCGCGAGCCCGCGATCCTGGCGCGCTGGGCGGCGATGCGGCTGGACCGGCGGATCGAGGACGCCGAGGCCGGACGGCCGCGCTTCACCCTGCATGACGGGCCGCCCTACGCCAACGGCCACCTGCATATCGGCCACGCGCTGAACAAGATCCTCAAGGACGTGGTCAACCGCGCGCACCGCATGGCCGGCTACGCGGTGCGCTACGTGCCGGGCTGGGACTGCCACGGCCTGCCGATCGAGTGGCGCATCGAGGAGGAGTATCGCAAGTCCGGCCGCGACAAGGACCAGGTGCCGATCCTGCAGTTCCGCGCCGAGTGCCGCGCCTACGCGCAGCGCTGGCTCGAGGTGCAGGCCGAGGAGTTCCGCCGGCTCGGCGTGCAGGGCGACTGGGGGCAGCGCTACGCGACGATGGATTTCAGCTCCGAGGCGGCGATCGCGGGCGAGATCGGCCGCTTCCTGCTCAGCGGCGCGCTGTATCGCGGCCTGCGCCCGGTGCTGTGGAGCCCGGTCGAGAAGACCGCCCTCGCCGAGGCCGAGATCGAGTACCACGACCACACCAGCACCACGATCTGGGTCGGCTTCCCGGTGATCCACGACCCGACGCCGCAGCGCCGGCTCGAGGGCGCGCGCGCGGTGATCTGGACCACCACGCCCTGGACCATGCCGGGCAACCGCGCCATCGCCTACGGCCCCGCGATCCGCTACGCGGTGATCGCGGTGCGCGAGGCCGGCGAGGGCAGCCTGGTGTCGCCGGGCGACCGGCTGCTGGTCGCACTCGAACTCGCCGACGCCTTCGCCGCCGAGGCAGGCATCGCCGGCTACGACCTGCTGCACGAGCTGCCCGGCACGGCGCTGGAGGGCGCGCTGTGCGCGCATCCCTGGCGCGGCCAGGGCTACGAGCACGACGTGCCGCTGCTCGCCGGCGACTTCGTCACCACCGAGCAGGGCACCGGGCTGGTGCACATGGCGCCGGCGCACGGCGAGGACGATTTCGCGCTCACCACCGCGCACGGCATCGCGGTGCCGGAGACGGTGGAGGACGACGGCCGCTACGCCGCCACCGTGCCGCTGTTCGCCGGCACCCACGTGTTCCGCGCCGCGGGCCCGGTGTGCGAGGCGCTGCGCGAGGCCGGCGCCCTGGTGCAGCGCGGCCAGATCACGCACGCCTACCCGCATTCCTGGCGCTCGCGCGCCCCGGTGATCTGGCGCGCCACCCCGCAATGGTTCATCCGCATGGACGGCGAGACCGCGATCCGTGCCCGCGCGCTCGAGGCGCTGCAGACGGTGACGTTCGTGCCCCCGCAGGCGCGGCGACGCCTGACCGCGATGGTGGCGGATCGTCCGGACTGGTGCATCTCGCGCCAGCGCGCCTGGGGCGTGCCGATCGCGGTGTTCGTCGACAGGCGCAGCGGCGAGGTGCTGCGCGATCCCGCGGTGATGGCGCGCATCGTGGACGCCTTCGCGGCCGAAGGCGCCGACGTCTGGTACAGCGCGCCGCCCTCGCGCTTCCTGGGCGAGGGGCGCGACCCGGCGCAGTACGAGCAGGTGCGCGACATCGTCGACGTGTGGTTCGAGAGCGGCTCGACGCACAGCTTCGTGCTCGGCGGCGGGTCTCTGCCCTATCCGGCCGACCTCTACCTGGAGGGATCGGATCAGCATCGCGGCTGGTTCCAGTCGAGCCTGCTGGAGGCGATCGGCTCGCGCGGCAGCGCACCGTTCCGCGCCCTGGTGACCAACGGCTTCGTGCTCGACGAGCAGGGCCGCAAGATGAGCAAGTCGCTCGGCAACGTGGTGTCGCCGCAGCAGGTGCATGACAGCCTCGGCGCCGACATCCTGCGGCTGTGGGTGATGAACTCCGACACCGACGACGACCTGCGCATCGGCCCGGAGATCCTGAAGCAGCAGGGCGAGCTGTATCGCCGCCTGCGCAACACGCTGCGCTGGCTGCTGGGCGCGCTGGACGGCTTCGCCGAGGTCGAGCGGGTCGGGCAGGCGGCGATGCCGGAGCTGGAGCGCTGGGTGCTGCACCGCTTAAGCGAGCTCGACGCGCAGCTGCGACGCGCGGTGGCGACGCACCAGTGGGTCGGGCTGCTGCCGGCGCTGCACGGCTTCTGCGCCAGCGACCTGTCGGCGTTCTACTTCGACATACGCAAGGACGCGCTGTACTGCGACGCGCCCGGCTCGCCGCGTCGGCGCGCGTCGCGCACGGTGCTCGACCAGCTGCATCGCTGCCTGTGCAGCTGGCTGGCGCCGGTGCTGTGCTTCACCGCCGAGGAGGCCTGGACCGCGCGCTTCGGCGAGGCCGACAGCGTCCACCTGCAGCGCTTCCCCGAGATCCCGGCCGGCTGGCACGACCCGGCGCTGGCCGAGCGCTGGGGCGAGCTGCGCACGCTGCGCCGGCTGATCACGGTGCAGATCGAGGCGGCGCGTCGCGACGGCGTGGTCGGCTCCTCGCTGCAGGCCGAGCTCGAGCTGACGC
>CAXTNB010000166.1:0-6427 GCA_964245385.1 uncultured Acetobacteraceae bacterium
GCATCGCGCGGTGCACGCCGACTACGGCAACAGGGCACGCCCGGAGACGATCCTGGCCGAGATCCTGCCGGTGCTGGACGCGCTCAGCTATTCCTCGAACCGCGTCGGGCGCTGGATGCGGCCGGGACGGCACCGGGTCGGCGCCCGGCTGTGGCCCGGCCGCGCCTGGAGCGTGATCCAGCCGCTCGGCTGCGTCGGCATCGTCTCGCCCTGGAACTACCCGATCCTGCTGTCGCTGCTGCCGGTGGTCGACGCCCTGGCGGCCGGCAACCGCGTCATGCTGAAGCCCTCCGAGCATACCCCGAGCTGCTCGGCGCTGCTGGGCCGCCTGCTGGGCGAGGCGTTCGAGCCGGACCAGCTCGCCGTGGTGACCGGCGACGCCGAGATCGGCCGCCGCTTCTGCGCCCTGCCGTTCGACCACCTGCTGTTCACCGGCTCGACCGAGGTCGGCCGCAGCGTGATGCAGAGCGCGGCCCGCGGCCTGGTTCCGGTGACGCTCGAGCTCGGCGGCAAGTCGCCGGTGATCCTGTGCGAGGATGCCGTCGCGGGGAAGGCGCTGCGCCGCACCGCGCACAGCGTCGCGGTCGGCAAGTTCTTCAACGCCGGCCAGACCTGCCTGGCGCCGGACTACGTGCTGACGCCGCGGCACCGCCTGTCCGCCACCGCCGAGGCGCTGCACGACGCCGCGGTGCGGCTCTATCCGCGCATCGAGGACAATCCCGACTACACCGCCCTGATCAGCGTGGCACATCACCGTCGCATGAGGGAGCTGGTCGACGACGCCGCTGCCGGCTGCGACGCGGTGCTGCGCCACCCCGAGGACCGGCCGGAACGGCGCGACCGGCTGGAGGCGCAGCGCCGGATGCCGCCGACCATCCTGTGCGCGCCCGGCCCGGACTCGCGGGTGATGCAGGAGGAGATCTTCGGCCCGGTGCTGCCGGTGCTGGGCTACGACTCGCTGGAGCAGGCCGCGGCCTTCGTCGACGCGCGGCCGACGCCGCTGGCGCTGTACTGCTACACCGACGATCCGGCCCGGCAGCAGCTGGTGCTGTCACGCACCCGCTCGGGCGGCGTCACCCTGAACGGCACCATCCTGCACGGGGCGATGCCGTCGCTGCCGTTCGGCGGCCTCGGCCAGAGCGGCACCGGGGTCTATCACGGTCATGCCGGGTTCCTGCGCTTCTCGCACCAGCGCGCGGTCTACCGGCCCGGCCGCTTCAGCGGCTTCACCTGGATGAGCCCGCCGCACGGCCGGCTGACCGAACGGGTGCTCGCCCTGATGCTGCGAGGAACCCGCCGGCAGGCGGCGGAGCAGCGGACGGCGGACGACGAGGCCAAGGCCAGCGGCTCCGCCCCTTGAACCCCGGCGAGGGCGGAGCCCTCGAGATCAAGGCGAGGGCGACGCCCTCGCCGAGCCTCCCGCTACCAGCGCAGCCAGATCCCGCGGTCGTTGTCGTAGACGAAGGTCATCGGCGTCGACGGCGTGATCGAGGACGCGGCGCCCACCACCGTCAGCCCGGCGGTGGTGGTGAGGGTGAGCGCCGTCACCGTGCACTCCGAGGCGACGTGGAAGGGCTGCTTGGGCAGCGGGCTCGCCGGCATCGCGATCGTCAGCGAGGCCAGCGTGCCGCTGCAGACCAGGATGATGCCCGTCGAGCCGGCGACCGGCACCTGGGTGCTGCCGCTGGTGGCGCCCACCGGACCAGGGGAGCTGTCGATGATTCCGCCCTTCGGCGTGATCGTGAACAGCGCCTGCGTCGAGGGCGTCAGTCCCTTCGGGTTGGTCGCCTGCAGGATCGCCGTCGTGTAGCTGCCCTGATAGACCGCGCCGACGGCGTGGCTGCCGCGGTCGTCGGTGAAGTTGGTCGCCGAGGACACCGACAGCACGTCGTCGTTGACCGCGCTGACGCTCTGCAGCCCCTCGAGCCAGCCCTTGCCGGAGATCCCGGCGCCGACCAGGAAGCCGATGCCCATGTTCTGGTTGCCGTTGTTGCCCAGCCAGACGCCGTAGCCGCCGACGTTGGTCGAGAAGTTGGCGGCGTCGATCTCGATGCCGTGGATCAGGCCGCTGGAACCCGGCTCGGCCTCGACGATGAAGTTTGCACCCCAGGCCTGGCCGCCCAGGCCGGGCGCCTGATGCGCGGTCAGGTCGACCGACGAGGCCAGGCCGCTGAACTGCTGCGCGCTGGTGTTGGTGGTGAAGGTCACGGTGGAGCCGGGCGGCAGGTCGGCCAGCGTCGGGGTCGACAGGCGCAGCACCGTGGCCTGGGCGCCGACCGACGCCGAGGCGATGCTCTCGCTCGCCGGCAGCGCCGAGGGCACCGAGGCGGCCAGCGTGCTCAGCGTCTGGAACGAGCCGATCGCCGAGACGGTGCTGACGTTGCTGATCGCCGCGTTGTTCGACACCGTGATCGAGCTGCTGCCGGCCGGCGTGTCGGTCGTCGTCGTCAGCGGCGGGCTGACATAGTCGGCGAGCGCCCCCTTCAGTCCGAAGGTCGCCCCGGCGCCGCCGATCGAGGGGATGCTGGGGGTGAACTGCATGCACACGCCCGACGGGCTGCTGAGCTGCCCGCTCTCCGGCGCCTGGCACAGCACGCTGCCCTGGCTCTGGAACAGGCCGGCCGCGTCGTTGAGCAGCAGCGGCGTGTTGACGGTGGTGAAGGAGCCGCTGCCGCCCTTCGAGAAGGCCGGCTGCGCCCGCGCCGGCACCGCGACGAGGTCCGGCACGGCGAGAAGGATCGACGCGGATGCGACACCCAGCAGGAGCGTCGAGATGCCGGTGACGGGAGCCGCCGACGACTCGGCCGGACGCGGATGTGACTTCCACATCGTGTTCTGTTCTCCGCAATGTTCATCGTGGTGGGGAGACCGGGCGGGCGTGGGCCACGCGCGGCATCGAGCCGGGACGGCGAGGCGATGCGACGGGAAGCCTGGCGCTTCCCGTCGTGCCGACGGTCTTGTTTCAGTATTGCATCAAATTAGCACGGGGCGGGTCCGCCGGACAAGCAGGCTTTGCCCGCGGTCGAACGCCGCCCGCCGGGACGACGCGGTGCCGAGGCCGCGGGCTGATACGATGCCGCGGGCTGCGTGCGTCAGCGCACCCGGCGCCTGGCCAGACGCCGCCTGATCCGGCCGCTCCGGCGACGCCAGATCCGCCGCGCGTTCCAGATGCCGAACATCAGCAGCGCCGCGATCACGGTGAACACCGCGACCTCGGTGATGAACCGGCTGATCGTCACCAGGTCGGGTGCCGTGGAGCGGTCACGCGCGCGGCTATCGGACAGCACCCCGAGCAGCAGGCCGATCGCCAGCGGCCAGGGCCATCTCCACCTGAGCACCCGCTGGCGGAGCGAGGCAGGCTTCAGGCCGCAATTCGGACAGGCGCCGAGCCGGTCGTCGTACTCCACGTAGCAGCCCCGACACGTGACGCGCGCCATAGATCATTCCATCACAGCCGCGCGAGACATACAGCAACGCCCTGAGCACCGCGACTCCCCGACGCGGCCGGCCGCAGCGGCGAATCGGACGGCGGACGGGGGTATCCAAACCGACCGAAGCACACTATATGACTGCGATCGGTGTTTCGTTCAGTCAGCCAGTCCGTCCTAACGTCGGCCTTTCGTTGTGTTCGAGCAGATGGGTCGTCTTTCTGGTGGCCTCCGAGTTCAGGAGACGGATCATGCCAAGCGGCACCGTAAAGTGGTTTAACCCGACCAAGGGCTTCGGCTTCATTCAGCCGAACGACGGCTCGAGCGACGTTTTCGTGCATATCTCGGCGGTCGAGCGCGCCGGCATGCGCAGCCTCAACGAGGGCCAGAAGCTCGATTTCGAGCTCGAGAACGGCCAGCGCGGCAAGGTGTCGGCGGTCAACCTCAAGGCCGAGTAGCATCAACGGCAGACCCGCCGTCCGGCAGGTCTGCCGCGGCGACGGCCTGCGATTTCAAGGATGAGTGGAATGGCAGGTCATCGTTACGCGATCGGCGACAAGATAGAGATCAGGCGCTCGACGCATCAGGTGGACGCGGGTCCCTACACCGTCGTGCGACTGCTGCCCAACGACCAGATGGATCGCGAATATCGCGTCAAGCACGAGCGCGGCGGCCAGGAGCGCGTGGTCGCCGAGAGCGCCATGGTCGCCAGCAACGCCCCCGCGCCGATCCGACTGTTCCGCTGAAGTCCCGCCACCGCCGATCCGCGATCACGGATCGGCGGGTGTCCCGATGCGGATCCGCGCCGGCTACGAGATCGTCCATCGGTGTCCGCGGCCGACACCGATGGTCCCGCTGCTGAGCCCATATCCCTCGCGGACCGTCGACCTCCTCTCGTCGCACCGGATGCGGCTCGATCGGACGGTCGCCGGCCCGGCCCATGCCGACGGCTTCGGCGATCACCGCACCCGCATGGTCGCGCCGGCCGGGCTGCTGACGATCCCGGCTCGTTTCCTGGTGCGCGACGACGGGCTCGCCGAGGTCGCGGCGCCGGAGGCGCGGCAGCACCCGATCGAGGATCTGCCCGACGACGTGCTGACCTGCCTGCTGGACGGCCGCTACCGCGACACCGATCAGCTGTCGGGCGTCGCCCGGTCGCGGCTCGGGCAGGGGCCGACCGGATGGCGATGGGTGCAGGCGGTCCGCGACCACGCGCACGACCGCATCGTCCTTAACTGCCAGCACGCGAGTGCGACCCGCGCCGCCGCCGACGCCCACCGCGAGCGGCGCCGCGTCTGTCGCGACTACGCCCACCCGGTGATCACGGACGAGCTGCCGCTCTGACGGCGGCCGGCTCGCGCACCAGACAGGATGTCCATCATGCCTCCGAAAAAGCGCATACTCAGCAGCTTCGTCACCTTCGACATCCTGTACGAGGACGGCTCGAAGAGCTCGAATCGTCGGGTTCCGGCGGCGGAGCTGGTCGGGCTGGACGGCGACGGCCCGGCGAAGGCGATCCTGGAGGCGCAGGATCGCGAGATCGGCGTCGCCTCCGGACGCCCGCGCGGGCCGATCAAACGGCTGATCCGCTCGCCCTCGTGATGATGCCGTCGAAACGAAGCGCTACAGCACGACCGGGGTTACTGTAATAGCAAGAAGCAATAAAGACTCATCAATACAGTGCCGGCGCCGCGCGCGTTAAAACGATGTTAGCGACAATCTTCGCTGCTGCCTTCTAATTAAGAATGCTTTATTACTAATCCAACCAGCGCAATGCATCCGGATGCTGCATCCGGTCAGGAGACGCGATGTTGGATTCCGGCGATCTGACCATGATGAACGCGATCCGCGCCGACGACGCGTCGCCGCCGTGCGGGCGCGCCCCGGGGGGACGCGCCGGGGGCGCGGGGCCCCCGCCCGCCCGCGCCGACCCTCTGGCGGAGACCAGCACCCGCACCCTGCGCATCGGCCTGATCGACTGCTACCAGTTCAGCCAGGAATGCCTGGTGAAGGCGTTCGGCGACCTGCAGCCCCGCTTCACCATGCTTCCCTTCTCGACGGTGCGGGAGTGCATCCTGAACTCCGACCAGATGTTCGACCTGATCCTGTACCATGCGCACGCCTCCGAGACCGAGAGCGTGCAGAACATCTCGATCCTGCTGCGGAGCCTGAGCAGCATCCCGCTGATCGTGCTCTCGGACGCGGAGGACGCGCACCAGCCGGAGACGATCTGCAGCACGCTGCGGCAGGGTGCCCAGGGGTTCATCCCCACCCGCACCATGGGCATCCCGATGATCGTGGCGGCGATCCGGCTGGTCGAGGCGGGCGGGACCTTCGCGCCGCTGGATCTGCTGTTCAAGGCCGGCCGGCCGGCTGCCGAGCCCAAGGCGGCGCCGCCGGCGCGTCAGGACCGGCTGACCTCGCGCCAGGTCATCGTCCTGCGCCACCTGCAGCAGGGCAAGGCGAACAAGATCATCGCCCACGAGCTCGGCATGAGCGAGAGCACGGTCAAGGTCCACGTCCGCAACATCATGCGCAAGATGGGCGCCACCAACCGGACCCAGGCCGTCTACAAGGCGCAGGGCGTGCTTCGCGCCCAGCACGCCGGCGGCTCCTAGCGCCTGATCGTCCGAGGCTGCCGAAAGAGCAGGCCGGCGGCCCCAGATCCCGATCCTCGCCGATCCGTCGATCGCGGCTGGGCAGCGGCGTGTCGCCACGGTAGAGACCGGACCTCGGAACAGGATCGGGCCGGATGAATGCGCGCCGATCTGCTGATCTGGGCGATCGCCGCGCTGTCCATCGCCGGCGTGATCGGGCGGCCGTTCAGGCTGCCGGAAGCGGTCTGGACGGTGGCCGGAGCGGCATCGCTGCTCGGGCTCGGCCTGCTGCCCTGGGGTGCCGCCTGGCGCGCTGCACGCGAGGGCACCGACGTCTACCTGTTCCTGACCGGCATGATGCTGCTCTCCGAGCTGGCGCGTCGCGAGGGCCTGTTCGACTGG
>CAXTNB010000167.1:0-6364 GCA_964245385.1 uncultured Acetobacteraceae bacterium
TGCGGTTGTTCAGCACGCCCTTGCCGGTGATGATGCCCTTCTTGGCGCCGTTGCCCGCGGTGGCGTCGTCCTTGAAGTACTGGACCAGGGTGCCCGGCTCCGGGCCCTCGAACAGGATCTTGGCTTTGCCTTCGTAGAGCTGTCGGCGGCGGGCCATTCTCTTCCTTCACGCGAGGCCGGCGCCGGACCCGGCGCGCGGCGGGGTATAGCACCGCCGTCAGCGGAAGGCGACGGACTCGAACGGCGCCCGGTCCGGCGGCCCGGCGGCGAACAGCCAGTTCGGCGCCGCGTCCTCGTCGCGGGAGACCCCGAGCAGCGAGGAGTTGCTGGTGCCGAAACCGCTGCGCGGCGGGATGTTGAGCTCGCTGCCGGCGGGCAGGGAGCGGTCCGACAGCAGCCCGATCCAGCTCTTCCAGTCGGGCGGCTCGGGTGTCGGCGCCGCCTCGAAGCGCGGCAGGTGGCGGGCGATGCGCGGGATCTTCATGTCGTCGGGGCCGGCGGTGGCGATCATGTGCATGCCGGGCTGCAGCGGGGCGACCTCGGCGTGGCCGTAGCCGAGGCCGCAGATGTAGAAGGCGTGGCGGCGGTCGGCGACCAGCATGTTGAACGAGCGGAAGCTGCCGGCATCGAGTGCGGCGATCGCCGCGGCGGCGGCCTCTGCGGTGTCGTGGACGAGGCCGACCAGGGGCAGGTCGCCGCGGGTGCGCTTGCCCGGCGCGGGCCCGAGGCTGCCCACCCGGTTCAGCACCGCGGCGGCGACGCCGTGGTCGTTGACGGCGAGCCAGCTGCCGCCGCCCAGTCCGTCGCGTCCGCCGAGGATGTTCGGGTGCTCGGGCCAGTGTCGGCCCGGCGCCTGCCAGGGACGATCGAGCCGCTCGTCGCGGTTGGCGGCGATCAGGAGCGGCCAGGGCCGGCCGGGATCATTGGATACGATGACGGTGCACACGGCAGACCTTATATGGAGTGCGACGGCCACAAGATAGGCTGGGCGCCGTCGTCGTGAAGTTTTTGCGGCAGCGCGTCATGGTGCGGGCGCGGCGACCTCGGCACCCCGCTCCGGCCCGGGCTCGCCGAACACGCGCCGGAAGCTCTCGTCCAGCGCCAGCAGGTGGCGCGCCGGATCCATCGCCCGGTCCAGCACCGACGCCGGCACGCGCCCGGCGATCTCCGGATCGGCGTCCAGCTGCTCGCGGAAGCCGCGCCCGTCCGGCCGGTCCAGCCCGTCCCAGGTCGCCATCGCGTTGCGCTGCACGATCCGGTAGGCGTCCTCGCGCAGGATCCCCGACCGGGTCAGCGCCAGCAGCACCTCGCCGCTATGCACCACGCCGCCGAGGCTCTCCAGGTTGGCCAGCATCCGCCCGGGATGGATCACCAGGCGCTCGATCATGCCGGCGAGCCGGGACAGCGCGAAGTCGAGTGCGACGGTCGCGTCGGGGGCGATGTTGCGCTCCACCGCCGAGTGGCTGATGTCGCGCTCGTGCCACAGCGCCACGTTCTCCAGCGCCGGCACCGCGCAGCTGCGCACCAGCCGGGCGAGGCCGGTCAGGTTCTCGCTGAGCACCGGGTTGCGCTTGTGCGGCATCGCCGAGGAGCCCTTCTGCCCGGGATGGAAGAACTCCTCCGCCTCCCGCACCTCGGAGCGCTGCAGGTGGCGCACCTCGACGGCGAGCCGCTCGATGCCGCTCGCCACCACGGCCAGCGCGCAGAAGAACGCGGCGTGCCGGTCGCGCGGGATCACCTGGGTCGAGACCGGCTCCGGCTGCAGCCCGAGGCGGGCGGCGACGAACGCCTCCACCTCCGGCGAGACGTGGGCGAAGGTGCCGACCGCGCCCGAGATGGCGCAGCTGGCGATCTCGGCGCGCGCCGTGACCAGCCGCGCCCGGTCGCGCGCGAACTCGGCGTGGTGTCCGGCGAGCTTCAGCCCGAAGCTGGTCGGCTCGGCGTGGATCGCGTGGCTGCGGCCGATGGTCAGGGTGAACTTGTGCTCGAAGGCGCGTCGCCGCAGCGCCGCCAGCACCGCGTCGAGCTGCCCGATCAGCAGGTCGCTGGCCTGGGTCAGCTGCACCGCGAGGCAGGTGTCGAGCACGTCGCTGCTGGTCATGCCGAGATGCACGAAGCGGCTCTCGGGGCCGATCTTCTCGGCGAGCCAGGTGAGGAAGGCGATCACGTCGTGCCGCGTCTCGAGCTCGATCGCCTCGATCCGGGCGAGGTCGGCGTCCGAGAACGCCGCCATCGCGGCATCGCCGCGGACGCGTATCGCGCGCGCGGCCTCGGCCGGCACGTCGCCGGCGCACGACATCGCCTCGGCCGCCAGCGCCTCGATCTCGAACCAGATCCGGTAGCGGTTCTCGGGCGCCCAGATGGCGGCCATGGCGGGACGCGTGTAGCGCGGGATCATGCAGCACCTTCCGGCATGCGGTCGCCGGCCCGAGGTTGGCCAGCGGCGCGGTGCTGCTCTAGAGCATCGCGAGGGCGCCGTCGCAAGCCCGCCGCACGGAGCCTCCATGCCGATCCCTCCCCACTTCGCCGCCCAGCTGGTCGAACTCGCGCAGGTGCTGCTGATCGACCTCACGCTCGCCGGCGACAACGCGGTGGTGGTGGGCCTCGCGGTGATCAACCTGCCGCGCCGGGAGCGGCGCATCGCCATCCTGTTCGGCATCATCGCCGCGACCGTGATCCGGGTGGCGCTGGCGACGGTGGCGCTGCGGCTGCTGGCGATCATCGGCCTGACGCTGGCCGGCGGCCTGCTGCTGCTCTGGGTGTGCTGGCGCATGTATCGCGAGCTGCGCGGCCAGCGGCAGCGGCTCGAGGAGGACGAGGCGCTCGGCCTGGAGAAGCGTGCCGGCCCCGGCGACATGCGACGGGCGGTGATCCGGATCGTGCTGGCCGACCTGTCGATGAGCCTGGACAACATCCTCGCCGTCGCCGGCGCCGCCGGCCAGCACCTGTGGGTGCTGGTCACCGGCCTGGTGTTCTCGGTGCTGCTGATGGGCGTCGCCGCCTCGCTGGTGGCGCGGCTGCTGGAGCGCTACCGGTGGATCGCCTGGCTCGGCCTGCTGGTCGTGCTCGTCGTCTCCGTCGAGCTGATCGCCCGCGGCACCCACCAGGTGCTGACCGATCCCAGGATCTCGGGGACGGCTCGTCCCTAGCCGGGTGCTGTAGAAGAGGTCTTCGCCGTTGACCCGCTGGGGCCGGCGGCCCCGGACCCCGGTTCATCGAGCAAGGGATCTCGGAGGCTCCGCCTTCGGCGGGGTCGAGGAGCGACGCCCGTGCTCCGTCCTCGCCCGTCGCCGTCGATGCAACGATCGACGTCCGTCGGGGCCGGCTGGCAAACGATATCGATATCGTGAGGGACACGGTAGAATTCGCCGCGTCGCCACCGGCAAAAGGGGAAACCATGAAGGCAGACCTTCTCGACGTCTTCGCGGTCCGGGCGAACCCGCTTCGCTGGAGACAGCCGGAAATCGTCGCGAAGGACTGGGTGGAGCACATGCTGGACAGCGGCGTGCGGCTGCACCTGATCGAGGTGCAGTACGGCGAGCGGCCGTTCCTCTACGCCGACATCGCGCACGTGAACCACGTCGGGCTGCGCGCGCGGACCTGGTGCTGGTCGAAGGAGAACGCGCTGAACATCGGCATCTCGCGGGCGCCGGACGCGCGCTACATCGCGACCTCCGACAGCGACGTGTTCCACCGCCGCCCGTCCTGGGCGGCGGAGACGGTGCAGGCGCTGCAGCACTACGACGTGGTGCAGCCCTGGTCGGACGCCTACGACCTCGGGCCGCACGACGAGCACATCCAGCACCACGTCTCGTTCTGCCGGCAGTACCTGCACGGCCAGCCGGTGGCGCCGCGCGGACCGAAATGGTGGAAGTTCGCCGGCGGCCCGTACGACTATCCCCATTCGGGCTATGTCTGGGCCTGGACGCGACAGGCGCTGGACTGGCTGGGCGGCCTGTTCGAGGTCGGCGGCATGGGCTCGGGCGACCACCACATGGCGCTGGCGCTGGCCGGCCAGGGCGCGGCCTCGCTGCCCGGCGGCTGCTCCACCGCCTATCGCGACCACGTGCTGCGCTGGCAGGCGCGGGCGCGGCGGCACATCAACGGCAACATCGGCTTCGTCCCCGGCACCGTCGAGCACCGCTTCCACGGCCGCAAGGACGATCGCGGCTACCTCAGCCGCTGGGACATGTTCATCCGGCACGGCTTCGACCCGGAGACCGACCTCAAGCGCAACACGCACGGCGTGTTCGAGTGGACCGGCAACAAGCCCGAGCTGCGGCGCGAGTTCGACCTCTATCTGCGCAGCCGCAACGAGGACGTCAACGTGCTCTGAGGCGAGACCGACTTCACTCGCCGATCGCCGCCGCCCCGGGATGGCGGCGATCGATGCCGCCGAACACGCGGTTGCCGTCGGTCGCGGCGGCGCCGAGCGACGGGCCGCCGACCAGGATGCCCTGGGCGGAACCCCACGGCTCGTGCTGCTTGAACAGGTAGCCTTCCCCGGTCAGCGTCTTGAGCGTGGCGTCGGAGAGCGCGCCCGGTTCGACCCACACCGTCTGCGGCGTCCACTGCTCGTGGATGCGCCCGTCGTCGATCGCCTGCTGGATGGTGCGGCCGTAATCCACCACGCCGAGGATCGCCGACAGGGTGATGGTCGGGATCAGCGAACCGCCCGGCGAGCCGATCACCATCACCGCGCGGCCGTGCCGGGACAGGATGGTCGGCGACATCGACGACAGCGGCGTCTTGCCGGGCTGCACCGCGTTCGCGGCACTGCCGACGATGCCGAACATGTTGGGCACGCCGGCCTTGGTGGCGAAGTCGTCCATCTCGTCGTTCAGCGTGATGCCGGTGCCGGGGGCCATCACCTGCGCGCCGAACCAGCCGTTCAGCGTGTAGGTGACCGCGACCGCCCGGCCCTGCCGGTCGATGATCGAGTAGTGCGTGGTCTCCTGCTTCTCTTCCAGCGGCGGCAGCAGCGCGGCCGACGAGACCGCGTGATCCGATGGCGTCGCCTCTCGCACGGTCGCGGCGTAGGCGGGATCGATCAGCCGCGCCACCGGGTCGTGGACGAAGGCCGGGTCGCCCAGGCCCTGTCGGTCGGCGTAGGCGCGGCGCATCGCCTCGATCTCGTGCTGGATCGCGGCGGCGCTGTGGAAGCCCAGGCGCCGCATGTCGTAGCCGGACAGGATGTTGAGGATCTCGCACAGCGCGACCCCGCCGCCGGACGGCGGTGGTGCGGTGTCGACGTGCAGGCCGCGATAGCTGCACGACAGCGTGGGCAGGGTGCGCACCCTGTAGGCGGCGAAGTCGCGCGCCGCCAGGATGCCGCCGCCGCTTCGGCTGGCCGCGACGATCGCGCGCGCGATCGGCCCCTCGTAGAACGCCGCGGCCCCTCGCCGGCTGATCGCCTGCAGGCTGTTCGCGAGGTCGGTCTGCACCAGCCGGTCGCCGACCTGCAGCGGCGTGCCGTCCGGGCGCAGGAAGATGCGCGACGAGGCCGGGTCCGCCCTGAAGCCGTCGGTGCTGGTGTGCAGCAGCGCCGCGTCGCCCTCGGCGAGCACGAAGCCGTCGCGGGCGAGCGCGATCGCCGGCGCCATCACCCGGGCGCGCGGCAGGCTGCCGTAGGCCCGCAGCACGGTCTCCATGCCGGCCACCGTGCCCGGCACCCCGACCGCCTTCCAGCCGTGCAGCGACAGGCCGTGCACGACGTGGCCCTGGCCGTCCTGGAACATCGTCCCGGTGGCGGCGAGCGGGGCGTGCTCGCGGAAATCGACGAACACCGCGCGCCCGTCCGGCTGCAGCAGCGTCATGAAGCCGCCGCCGCCGATGTTGCCGGCGGCGGGATACACCACCGCCAGGGCGTAGCCGACCGCGACCGCGGCATCCACCGCGTTGCCGCCGTCGGCCAGGATCCTGGCGCCGACGGCGGAGGCGAGCGACTGCGCGGTCACCACCATGCCGTGCCTGGCGCCGACCGGCTCGGACGCGTCGGCGGCCTGCGCCGCACCCGCGACCGCCAGCGGATCGGCCGCGCGCGCCTGCCGGCCGAGCAGGCAGCAGCACAGCGTCAGGACCGCCAGCCGGGAGAGGCGGCCGGCGCTGCGCGAGAGGCTCAGGCGGCCTGCTTGTACGGCGGCTTGTGCAGACCGGCCGGGGAGAGGGTGAAGATCTCGCATCCGTCCTCCGTGACGCCGACCATGTGCTCGAACTGAGCCGACAGGCTGCGGTCGCGGGTGACGGCTGTCCAGCCATCGTCGAGGATCTTCACGTCGGGGCGGCCGGCATTCACCATCGGCTCGATGGTGAAGAACATGCCGGGGGCGAGCACGGTG
This sequence comes from uncultured Acetobacteraceae bacterium, assembly GCA_964245385.1. Lineage (GTDB taxonomy): Bacteria > Pseudomonadota > Alphaproteobacteria > Acetobacterales > Acetobacteraceae > Lichenicoccus. The sequence continues at coordinate 6,339 of CAXTNB010000167.1, forward strand.
CCGTGGCCGGGCTTGCCGAAATGCAG
>CAXTNB010000168.1:0-6302 GCA_964245385.1 uncultured Acetobacteraceae bacterium
ACGTGACGCGGGCGGACTTCGCGGTGCGCGGCGCGGCGCTCGAGCGGACCTCCTCGAGCCGCAAGCTGCGCGTCATGATGTGCACCCACTCGACGATCCACCGCAACGAGTGGGGCGGCGTCGAGGTCTACCAGCAGACCCTGTCGGCGATGTTCGAGCGCGAGGTCGACATGTTCTTCTGGCTGCGGCGCGACGGCCAGTGCCACCTGATGGACGATCACGGCGTCGTGCTGGAGCGGTTCGACATGCACGAGATCGGCTGGCTCGACAGCCTCACCGATGCGCCGGAGGAGGTGGCGTTCTCCAACGTGATCGGCCAGTACGGCATCGACCTGGTGCATTTCCAGCATCTCGGCCATCACACCGCCTCGCTGCCGATCATCGCCAAGGCGGCCGGGGTCGGCACGGTGTTCTCGGCGCACGACTTCTTCCTGGTCTGTTCGCGCTACAACCTGCTCAACCACGAGCAGGTGTTCTGCGACATCGGCAACAAGTCGATCAGCGCCTGCGACATCTGCCTGCGCATCGCCGAGGCGGTGCCGGCCGGCGCGCAGCAGACGCGCCGCACCTTCATGGTCGAGGTGATCCGCTCGATCGACGTGTTCCTGTTCGGCACCGCCTATTCCGAGGCGCTGACCATGAAGATCTATCCCGAGCTGGGCCGCCGCCGCCGCGCCGTGCTCGGCATCCCGATGCCCGGCAGCACGGCGATCGAGTCGCCGCCGGCGCGCGCGGAGACGCAGGACGCGCCGCTGGTGATCGCCGTGGTCGGCAACTTCCTCCGCTCGAAGGGGGCGGATGCGATCATGAGCCTGATCGAGGAGGCCAACCCGCTGCTGTTCCGCTTCCACCTGCTCGGCAACGCCGAGCCGCAATATGCCGAGGTGTTCGGGCGCTGGAACAAGCCCAACGTCACCTATCACGGCCGCTACATGCCGGGCGACCTGACCTCGATCGCGCAGGCCGACGTGGCGCTGCACCTGTCGATCTGGCCCGAGACCTACTGCATCTCGATGTCCGAGATCTGGCAGGCCGGCCTGATCCCGATCGTCAGCGACATCGGCGCGTTCAGCGACCGGGTCGAGCACGGCGTCAACGGCTTCAAGGTCAGGATCGGCGAGACCAGCGCGGTGCTCGACCACCTGGAGCTGCTGCGGGCGAGCCCGGCGACGCGCCGGGCGATGCGCGCCAGCATCGGGCCGCACCTGTGGACCGACACCCGCGCCTACGCGTCGGCGCTGCTGGAGATCTACCGATCGGTCGCGCCGGCCCGTCCGCTGGGCGATGTCGGGCTCGGCCTCGACGCCGGACAGCTGCACCTGCTGCCGCATCCGAGCTGGAAGGACCTGGCGCCGCCGCGGCACATCTTCGATCCGAGCCGCCGCTCGACGATCCGCCTGGAGCTGCCCGCCTCGATCCAGGACTGGAGCCACGTGCAGGGGTCGGAGGTCTACATCGATTCCGTCTGCGGCCTCACGCCGGAGATGCTGGACAAGGACGGCTTCCGGCCGGCGCCGGACCTGCGCATCACCGGCTGGACGTTCGTGCCGAACATCCGGGTCGGCGGCCAGGTCTGCCTCGCCCTGATCGGCGACGAGGCGGGGCCGGTGATCTTCTTCGCCGCCACCCGCGACGTGCGCGACGACATCATGTCGAGCTTCCCGGGGGCGCCGCGTCGCTCCGGCTTCACCGGACAGACCGCGCTGCGCGGCAAGTGGTGCGAGGGGCGCTACAAGGTCGCCATCATCAACAGCTTCGGCGACCGCGCGGCGTTCTGCCTGACCGCGCTGGAGGTGGAGGTCGAGGCAGGTGCGGTGACCGGCGCCGCGCTGGCCTCGCCGTCAAACGAAGCCGTCACGCGCGCCTTCTACCGGGTGGCGCAGCAGACCGGCGAGGACCGCCACATCTCGATCTCGCGACTGCCGATCAAGGACGCCGCCTGGCGATCCGGACAATCGCTGCGGCATCATGTCGACCAGATCTGCGGGTCGGAGGCCGGGGCGGCGGGGACGGATCTGCCCAGCTCGGTGTTCCAGATCAAGGGATGGGCGTTCCTGCCCGGTCCGGGGCTGGCGGGACGGCTCTACGTGGGCCTGGTCGACGCGCATCGCGGCATCCGGGCGTTCGTGCCGACCTCGCGCGAGGTGCGCGGCGATCTCGCCGCCTACTTCTCCGACGCGCCGCTCTGCGGCGGCTTCAGCGCCCGGATCGAGGTCGAATCCGGCTGGCATGACGGGAACTTCGCCTGCGCGCTGGTCAACCTGGTGGACGGCGTGGCGTACAGCGTGGTGACCGGCATCGAGGTGACGGTGCAGGGCGGCCAGGTCGTCTCGGTGGTGAAGGCCGATCCGGACGCCGACCGCGTCGAGCAGGTGCAGTCGCGGCTGAAGGGTGTCATCGCGGCGACGCCCGAGGCCGAGCCGACGCCGACGCCGACGATCGAGATCCCGGCCTACGCCGACGCGGCGGCACGGCCCGCGGAGCCGGACAAGGCCGAGATGGTCCGGCAGACGCGTCGCAAGGCGGCGGTGCGCTAGCAGCAGGCAAGGGCTCCGCCCTCGATGGGGTTCGAGGGGCACCCCTTGCCTTCGTCGTCCGCAGCCCGCTGGATCGATGCTCTGGCGGCAGACCGTCAGGCCGCCTCGAGCGGAAGCGCGTGCAGCGAGCCGAGATGGCGCTTGACGATCAGCACGGTCTCCGCGGCGAAGGCGCGCAAGGCGGGATTGTGTCCGGATCTCGCCTCCGCCGCGAAGGCGGCTCCGTCCGCCGCGTGGATCGCGTCCATCTCCTTGATGTAGGCGTTGTCGAAGGCCTTGCCGGACAGGCCGCGCAGGCGATCGAGACGCTTCTGGAAGGCGGCGTTCAGCGCGGGTTCGAGCTCGATGCCGACCGACGCGGCGATGGACTTCAGCTTGGCGCCGACGAGCTGATGATCGTGGACCTCGGTGAAGCCGATATCGACGATATCCTGTCGGCCGGCGACCTGCGACGCGACCTTGCTGGCCTCGACCTCGTACATCCCGCCTTGGGAGACCTTGGCGACGAACGCCCGATCCGCCGCCGACAGATCTCCCGGCACCGCCAGGGCAGGCATCGAGGCGGAGCCGGCGGCGAGGACGGGCATGACCAGCGCGGCCCTACCGCAGAAACACAGGACGGATCGACGTCTCACGGGTTCTCAACCTTCAGGGATGCAGATTGAAAGCCCCTGGTGCTGCGGATTGTCAACCGCGTCACGCGGGGTGCGTCGTCGCCGGTGGAAATACCCCTGGGCCGTCGCACCCGCGTCGCGTAGGAGGGGAACCGGGGCACCGCGCGGCCGCGTCGCCAGTCATCAGGCGCTGCCCCGGCGCCGGAGGGAGCGAACGGCCATGAAGGTCATCATCTTCGGCGCGACCGGCGGCACCGGCCGGGCGACCGCGCGCGCGCTCCTGGCGGCGGGACACCAGGTCACCGGCTTCGCGCGAGATCCGTCGAGGCTGGCCGACCTCGCGACCCTGCGAGCCGTCGGCGGCGACGTCATGCGGGCGGCCGACGTCGCCGCGGCGGTCGCGGGCCACGACGCGGTCATCGTCAGCCTCGGCAACTCGCAGAACCCGTTCGCCATGGCACTGGGCGCCCGCCGCACCACGCCGCCCGACGTGTGCGAGGTCGGCACGCGCAACATCGTCGCCGCGATGCAGCGGACGGGGGTCGGTCGCCTCCTGGTGGTGAGCGCGTTCGGCATCGGCAACCGGCGCGCGCTGCCGTTCGCCTTCCAGCTGTTCTATCGGACGATCCTGCGCGAGCACATGGCCGACAAGGAAAAGCAGGAGATCCTCGTCAAGGCATCGGCCCTCGACTGGACGATCGTCCAGCCGGTCGGCCTGACCAACGGCAAGGCGAGCGGCGACGGGCTGGCCGACACCACCGGCAAGATCCGTCGCCGGCAGATCAGCCGCGCCGACGTCGCCGGCTTCCTCGTCACCCTGATCGACGGCCGCAGCTACCGGCGCGCCACCGTCGCGCTGTCGGGCTGACCTGCGACAGGTCCCGGTGAAGCGCCCCCAGAGCTCGCAACGGGCGTTGCGCCGTGCCCATCGAAAGCGAGCCTCCGAGAACCTCATCCTGAGGAGATCCGGGTCTGGGGCCGCCGGCCGCAGCGGGTCGAGGGCAGAGCCCTTGGCTTGCTTCTTCCGCAGCCCGCTAGCCCACCGGGCCCAGCCCCCTGGTCCGCGCCGCCACGGTGGCCAGCGTGCGCAGGATCCTGGCACTCGCCCTGAGCGTGCCCGACAGGTTGCCGGCCACCTTGGAGCGGCCGGCGAGCCGGCGACGGTACGGCACCGGCACCTCGATCACGCGCAGGCCCGCGGCGGCGACGCGCATCTGCATCTCGAGGTTCCAGCCATAGCTCATCTCCCGCATCCCCAGGTGCCGCAGCACGTCGAGCCGGATCGCGCGATAGGCGCACATGTCGCGGTAGCGGGTGCCGGTCAGCAGCCCGACCGCGGCACCCACGGCGCGTCCCGCCAGCACCTGGTGCAGCCCCATGCTGCCCGGCTCGCGACCGTCGCGGTCGCGCACCGCGATGACGAAGTCGGCGCGCCCGTTCAGGATCGGTCCGACGATGCGTCCCGCCAGCTCGCCGAAGTCGGCGCCGTCGCCGTCGAGGAACAGCACGATCTGCGCGCCCAGGGCTGCCGCCCGCTCGGTGCCGCTCAGGCAGGCGCGCCCGTAGCCGCGACGCGGCTCGGACAGCACCTCCGCACCGGCGCGCCGCGCTTCGTCGACGGTGCCGTCGCTGCTGCCGCCATCGACCACGATCACGGCGGCGATCAGGTCGCGCGGCAGGCGGGAGACGGTGGGGCCGATCGCGCCGGCCTCGTTCCAGGCCGGGATGACGGCGACGATCCTGGGGTTCGCCCCGGGAGCCGGCTTGGGCACCGCTACAGGCTCCAGCGCAGGCCGCAGTTCTGGCAGGGCTTCGGCGGCGCGTCGCTGAGCAGGTTGTGGCGAAAATCCTGGTAGGCGGGACCGTTCCAGATCTCGCGCAGGGTCTGCTGGGTGGCGTCGCCCAGCGTGTAGCTGTCGTAGCCGCGGGCGGAGAACGGCGCGATGCAGCAGGGCAGCGCGCGGCCGTGCGCGGTGAAATACATCAGCGACCAGGGGCGGCGGCAGGTCGACCAGGGCTGCTGGACGTCCTCCGCCTTCTTCAGGCTCAGCCCCGGCTCGGTGGCGCCGGAGGCGTCGATGCTCACGCCGAGCGCCCTGCCGAGGGCTTCCGCCGCCTCGATCACCGCCTGCTCCTCCGCCTGGGTGCGCTCGAACAGCGAGCTGTCGGCGCGCGCCATGCCGAAGCCGGCCTCGTCGAACACCAGGCGCTGCAGATGCACCTCGCGGACGCCCATGTCGGCGGCGAGGCGGACGAACTCCGGAAGCTGCTGCACCGTCTCCTTCAGGCCGGTCAGCCAGAGCGACACCGCCGGCGTGCGCGCCCCGGTCTCGGCCTGATAGCGGGTGAACAGGCGCACGTCGCGGACGATGCGGTGGAAGAAGTCCTTGCCGCGCACCAGCTTGTAGGTCGCGGCGTCGGCGGCATCGAGCGAGACGCGCAGCTCGTCGAGGCCGGTCGCCACCAGCTCGGGGAACTTGCGCGGGTTGAGCAGGGTGCCGTTGGTGTTGAACAGCACGTGCACGCCGCGATCCTTGAGGTAGCGGATCATGCGCGGCAGTGCCGGCACCAGCATCGGCTCGCCGACCCCGTGCAGCACCGCGCGCGAGATGTCGGGCAGCTGATCGACGATGCGGGTGAACAGCTCCCAGCTCATGTCGGCGGGCGGTTCCAGCGCCTCGAAGGTGCGCGGACAGGTCTCGCACAGCAGGTTGCAGCGGTTGGTCACCTCCAGGTAGAGGCAGACCGGCGGCGCCGCGGCGTCCGTCGCGCGCCCCGCACCCACCGCCTCGAAGTAGCGCTTCGGATCGTGGTGCCGGCTCGGCTCGGTCTGGATGACGGTCTGCATCAGCTGTTCCTCGCGATCGTGGAGAGCCCGGCGGTGAGCAGGGGCGGTGGCCGGTCCACCGTGCGGCGGCGCAGATCCGCCGCCGCGAGCAGGATGGCCGGTCCGAACACCAACGCGCGCCAGAGGAAATGGTCGTGGAACGGCCGCAGGTCGAGCAGCAGCGGCGCCACCGAGAGCCAGAGCACCGCGCGCACCGGCGCCACGGCGGCGAACACCGCCAGGAACGGGAAGTACCAGGAGTAGTGCGGGCTGAGCAGGATCATGAAGGCGCCCGCGAGCCATCCGGCCTGGGCGCAGAGACGC
>CAXTNB010000169.1:0-2471 GCA_964245385.1 uncultured Acetobacteraceae bacterium
GCGGCTGCGGCGGTCTCCAGGGCGGCCCAGGTGCGATCCGCCACGCTGCGCAGGAACGCCAGATCCTCCTCGGGCCAGCTCCTGACGTGGTCGTCGGTGACCAGGATCATGCCGACCAGGCTGCCCGCCTGGAGCAGGGGCAGGTTGACGAAGGCCACGATGCCGCCGCGTGCGAAGATCTCGAGCCGTCCGACGGTGACCGGGTCCCGCCTCGCGTCCTCGACCACCACGGCGAGGCCCCGGTGCAGGCGGTCGCCGTAGCTGCCGTAGTCGGACAGGCGCTGCGGCCCGCCCAGCGACATCACGGCGCGGTCGCGCCGCCACGGCTTGAGGATCGTCGCGCTGTCCCCGTCCGGATGGATGACCGCGTAGGCGGCCTGTGCGACGCCCAGCATCTCGCCGATCGTCGTTCCCGCGAGCTCGGCGATGGCGTCGGGCTGCTTCAGGCCGCGCAGCCGGTCGCCGAGGGCGACCAGCGCGGACTTCCGATCATCGGCGCGCCGGCGCGCCGTGACCTCGCGGTAGAACAGCGCCAGGCCGTTTCCCGACGGGTAGATGCGCACCTCGATCCAGGCCGCGCGGCCATCCGGCCGGACGTAGCGATGCTCCAGACTGGCCGCGATCCGCTCGGCCATGACGCGCTTGTAGAGCCTGCCGAGATCGCTGTGCTCCGAGCCCGGCCAGGCCTCCCACTGCGTCCGGCCCACGATCTGCTCGCGGGGACGGTCCTCGAAGCGCAGGCCGCCGGCGTTGATGGTCAGGACGCGAAACTCGTGGTCCAGCAGCACGAAGCCCTCGGCCATGCTCTCCAGCACGCTGCTGACCTTCATCTCCGCGGCCTCGCGCGCACGCGCGGCGCGGAGCCGCGCTGTCGTCTCGATGACGATGGCGATGACGCCGGCCGGCCGGCCGCTCTCGTCCAGCACCGGGGAGTAATCCAGGTTCATCCAGACCTGCTCGGCTCTCCCGGTGCGATACAGCGTCAGCTCCTGATCGCGGTAGGCGAGTGTTCCGCCGGCCAGGCCGACCTTCATGACGTTGTCGTTGAAGTCCGCGACCTCCGGCCATCCCTCGCGCACCTTCATGCCGAGCCGGCTCGGGTGTCGGCCGCCGGCGAAGATCGAGTAGGCGTCGTTGTAGATCATGACGCCGTCCTCGCCCCAGAGCATCACCATCGGCACCGCCGAGTGCACGACGATGCTCACCGCGGTGACCAGGCTCTGCGGCCAGCTCTGCAGCGCGCCGAGCGAGGTCGCGGACCAGTCATGCCGGGCGATCAGCGTTCCCAGCTCGCCACCGCCGCTGAGGAAAGACGGCGCACAGGCGTCGCGGCCGGCCATGCGCCTACTCGTCCGGCAGCCGGCTTCGGCAGCCGGTCCGGCCGGCGACCGGATCGACGGACAGGGATGACCGCGGCCTCGCTCGCATCCGCGACATGTGGTTGCTCTCCCTTCCGACGGGCAGGAGTCTCGAAGCCTGGGTCAACCTCTGCCGCCTCTACACGCCAGGCCTGGGATCAGGACCTGCCCGGCCCGCTTCAGTTGCTTATACGAAACGAAATGATCGAACTGCGACCCGAGGTCAAGCGGCGAGGCTATCTCGGCGGCCGGCCGGCGGGAAATCGCCCCGCGGCATCATAACATGCCGGTGCAGCCTCAGGGTCGGCCCGGGCGACCGAAGCTGGTGATGCCTCGGGATGGTGCTGGCGCGACCGCGCGGCCGGCCAAGCACCTGACGAGTCACTCCGAGCTGTCGGCCGATACGACAGCTCCAGCAACGCTCACACCGCGACGGCAAGGTTCATCCGCACCCCGCCGGGGGGAGGTGCAGCGACCGCGACACTGACCTGGGAGATCGTATTGAGCCGGAGGGCCTCCATCATGTCGCGGTTCACGTCGATCAGCGGCCCCAACGGCAGATCGCGTCCCATCGCCGCGATGCTGTACGACATGGACCAGCTTCCGACGCTGACCAGATCCTTCTTGAGGATCGTCGGCAGGCCGTTATTGGACATGCCCACGTCCGTGAGCAGGAGCGACCAGAGGCGGTGATTGCGGCCCAGCGCCGCTACGCGTTCCCGTGCTTCCCGGGCGTTCTCGAGCAGCTCGTTGACGAAGGCGAACGCCGCGGCCTCGAGATCGCGCGGTGCCAGCGCCTTGCCCGCACTGCGATCATATTGCGTTGATCCGTAAGACATCTAGACAACCTCTTCCGGGTCCGGGAGTGTCCGCGCTGGCGGAGCAGGGAGGCCGGGCGCGGCGGCGCCCGGCCCGGTGCCTTAGCGGAACAGGGAGAGGATCGACTGGGACTGCGAGTTCGCGATCGAGAGCGACTGGATCGCGAGCTGCTGCTTGGTCTGCAGCGAGGTCAGCTTGGCACTCTCGGCGGACAGGTCGGCGTCGGTGAGGGCGCCCACGCCGGAAGTGAGCGAGTCGCTCAGGTCGGACGTGAAGGTCTGCATGCCGGTGATC
>CAXTNB010000169.1:2481-3424 GCA_964245385.1 uncultured Acetobacteraceae bacterium
GGTGATCTGCGTCGTCGTGTTACCCAGGTTGCTGGCGATGTTCGTCATCTTCGTGATCGCCGACTGCAGCGTCGTGATGACGGCGGTGCCGCCGGAGAGCGTGGTGCCGGCGTTGATGTCGGTGGAGTTGCTTAGTTAATAGTTGAGGCCCTGTCCGGTCACGTTGACCGAGCCGTCGCTCTGGGTGACGGCGTTGTAGCCGTTGCTGTTCATCGCGTTCACCAGATCGCCGATCATCTGGTTCGTCGTCTCGGTACCGGTGTCGACCGTCACCACGACCGTCTTGTTCGCGGTCGCGCCGGTGGTGTTCGCAGCTGTCGGTGCCGTCCCCGAGGCGTCGAATTCGAACGTCGTGGTCGTGCCGTCGCCGTTGGTGAGGATGACGTTGTTGCCGTTGGCGAAGTCGGTCGTGCTCAGGCCCGCAGCCAGGGAGATGTTCACTCCGCTCGCACCGGAGGTGAGGATTTCCTGCGTCACCTGCCCGGCGGCGGCGGTGCCGCTCGCGATCACGGTCTCGCCGCCGGCCATGCCGCTGGTCAGGCCGAGCGCGTCGGTCAGGGAGTTCACGCTGGTGCCGTTCGCGGACACCGCCTGGTTGGCGACGGTCAGCGTGCTGCCCTGCAAGCCGTCGACGACGGAGAGCGTGCCGCTGGTTACCGAGGCACCCGCGTCGGCCGACGTCGTGAGCAGGTTGACGCCGTTGAAGGTCGAGTTGCGGGCGTAGGTGTTGATCTGGTTCAGCGCGTTGGCGACCTGCGTCTGCATCGTCGAGGTGCTGATGCCGGTCTGGCCGGCCTGGGTCACCGAGTTCTGCAGGGTCTGCAGGGTCGAGATGATGTTCGAGGCGGCCGACGAGGCCGTGCTGACCACCTGGGCGCCGAAGGAAAGGCTGGTGGAGACGGCGGCGAGACCGGAGATGTTGCCGTCCATCTGCTGCGAGATG
>CAXTNB010000169.1:3434-5975 GCA_964245385.1 uncultured Acetobacteraceae bacterium
TGTTGGTGTAGATCTAGAAGGACAACGTATAAATAAAAAAAAACTGTCGTGGCTGTTTGCCGGGAACAGAAGAGCATCAAAAAGTTACGAAATCGTTGATGCCCGACCGGCGTGCACCGGATCGGCCGTGGCCCGGCCGGTCGTCGAGAGGACGGCGTTCTCGTGGGTGACGATGCGGCGCGCGATCTTCAGGGCCCGGTAGCATTCGCCCGCGCGCGCGGCACGCAGCGCCTCGTCGAGCAGGCGGCGCGCCGTGGGCGACGTGGTCTCGCCTCGGAACATCTCGATGAAGTAGGCGGCCTCTTGCAGGGCCGCGGCACGCTCCTCGGCCTCACCGACATAGGCGGTCTGAAGCGCGAAATAGATGTGCCTGGCGGCGGTATGGACCTCGTTCGGCGCCATGATCTGGCGCCCGAACAGGAAGCGGGCCTTGTTGGTGAGGCGGATGTCGGCGCCGGTGACGAAACGGATGCCGGCCCCGTTGATGACCAGCTTGTCTCCCGCCGTCAGGCGCAGTCCGAGTCCAGCCATGACGGGCGCTTCTCCGGTGGTCGATCAGGGGTGATTTTCACCCAGGCCGATGATGCCGGCGAATGGTTAAGTGCCGGTTAAGCCGCGGCGTCGGCATCCTGTCGACATCCCCGTGGGTTTCCTGCAAGCTTCGACGCCGTCATGTCATCCTACGTCACCCTGCTTCCCGGCGATCCCGCACCCTGGTTCCGCCAGCGCTGCACGACGCCGCAGGGCAGCTACACCTTCGACATGTCGGCCGGCCGGATCGTCGTGCTGTTCTTCTTCGGCTCCTGCCTGGACCTCGAGACCGCGGCGGAGCTGGCACGGATCAGGGCAGCCCGCGCGGTGTTCGACGGGCGCACGGCCAGCTTCTTCGGCGTCAGCGCCGACCCGAGGGACGAGATCGAGGGCGGCCTCGCCGAGGACGCGCCGGGGCTGCGCTTCTTCTGGGACGGCGACGGCGCCGTCGGCCGGCTGTACGGGGCACGGCCGCTGTCGGCGGAGGCGTGCCTGCCGCTGCGCCCGTGCTGGGTGGTGCTCGACCCGATGCTGCGGGTCCTGGGCGTGCTGGAGCAGGCGCCGGGTGCCGCGTCGCAGGTACTGGAGGCGCTGCGACAGCTGCTGCCGGTCGTGCAGCGTCGCGACGAGGTTCCGGCACCGGTCCTGTCGCTGGACAACGTCTTCGAGCCCGAGTTCTGCCGACGCCTGATGGAGTACTACCAGGCCAGCGGCAGCATCGTCTCGGGGGTCTTCACCGAGCGCGAGCACGGTCGATCCACCGCGGTCACCGACACCGGCTTCAAGAGGCGTCGCGACTGCACCCTGCGTGATCCCGACCTGGTGCGGCAGGTGCAGGCGCGGATCATCCGACGCGTCGTGCCCGAGATACGCAAGGTGTTCCAGTTCGAGGCGTCGCGGCTCGAGCGCCTGATCGTGGCCTGCTACGATGCCGCCGAGCAGGGCTGCTTCGGGGCGCATCGCGACAACACGGTCAGTGCCACGGCGCATCGTCGCTTCGCCGTATCGATCAACCTCAACGACGACTTCGAGGGCGGCGCGCTGAGCTTCCCCGAGTTCGGACGCCGTTCGTATCGACCTGCCGCCGGGGGAGCCGTGATCTTTTCCTGCTCGCTGATGCACGCGGTGTCGCCGGTGCTGCGCGGCCGACGCTATGCCTGCCTGCCGTTCGTCTATGACGACGAGGCCGCGAAGCTCAAGCAGGCCAACCGGGCCGCGATCCGCGAGGCGACGCCGACCGCCTGACCGTCGCAGCTGGTCACCCGGTTCCTTGCGACGGGCGAGGTCGATCACCATCTCCCGGGCTTGCGAGCGGACGGTCGCGTTGCCTGATGAGGGACGCATCCGACCGTCCGTCCACTCAACACGTCGCCTACGAAGAGGGACATGAAGATGGACATGGACAAGTTCACGGAGCGCTCGCGCGGGTTCCTGCAGGCCGCGCAGACGATTGCCATACGCGAGTTCCACCAGCGGCTCACGCCGGAGCATCTGCTCAAGGCGCTGCTCGACGATGAGGAGGGTGCTGCGGCCGGCCTGATCCGGGCGGCAGGCGGCCAGCCGCAGGCGGCCAAGGCCGCGGTCGAGGCCGAGCTGGCGCGTCAGCCGAAGGTGCAGGGCGGTGGGGCAGGGCATCCGCAGGCGACGCCGGAGCTGGTGCGTCTGCTCGATGCGGCGCAGCAGGCGGCGGCGAAGGCGGGCGACAGCTTCGTGGCGCAGGACAGGCTGCTGCTGGCGCTGGTCGCCGCCGACGGACCCGCGGCGCGGGCGCTGGGACAGGCCGGGGTCAGCGCCGCGTCGCTGGAGCGGGCGCTGGAGGAGATACGTCGCGGCCGCAAGGTGACCAGCGAGAACGCCGAGGCCGGCTTCGACGCGCTGAAGAAGTACGCGCGCGACGTGACCGAGGTCGCCCGCGCGGGCAAGCTCGATCCGGTGATCGGCCGCGACGAGGAGATCCGCCGCACCATCCAGGTGCTCGCCCGCCGCACCAAGAACAATCCCGTGCTGATC
>CAXTNB010000169.1:5985-6262 GCA_964245385.1 uncultured Acetobacteraceae bacterium
GGGCAAGCGCCTGCTGGCGCTCGACCTGGGCGCGCTGGTGGCGGGTGCCAAGTTCCGCGGCGAGTTCGAGGAGCGGCTGAAGGCGGTGCTCAAGGAGATCGACTCCGCCAACGGCGAGGTGATCCTGTTCATCGACGAGATGCACACCCTGGTCGGAGCCGGTCGCGCCGACGGCGCCATGGACGCCTCCAACCTGCTCAAGCCGGAGCTGGCGCGCGGCACCCTGCACTGCATCGGCGCCACCACGCTCGACGAGTACCGCAAGTACATCGAGAAG
>CAXTNB010000170.1:0-1840 GCA_964245385.1 uncultured Acetobacteraceae bacterium
GCGCAACGTCGCCCGGCTGCGCGCGCGAGAGTCGCCGCCGCGCTCGGCGGCGCCGGCCCCGCCTTGAGTCGCGGCGGGCGCTGCGCCGTCGTCACCGGCGCCACCGGCGGCATCGGACGCTGGATCGCGCTCGGCCTGGCCGATGCCGGGTTCCGGCTGTTCGTGATCGGGCGCGATCCGTCGCGGCTGGCGGCGACCTGCGCCTGGATCGCCGGCCGCATCCCCGGAAGCGCCGGGCGCATCGAGCCGATCCGGGCCGACCTGTCGCTGCTGTCCGAGACCCGGGCCGCGGCCGGCCTGGGGCTGTCGCGGACCGACCGCCGCGCCGTGCGGGTCAACAACGCCGGCACGCGGTCGCCGCAACGGGTGGTCACCCGCGAGGGGCACGAGCGCACGCTCGCGGTCAACCACCTGTCACCCTACGTGCTGACGCGGGCGCTGCTGCCGGCGCTGCGGCGCGAGGCCGCCGCCCGGATCGTCGACGTCGGCTCCTCGACCTCCGATCGCGCCTCGATCGACCCCGACGATCTCGAGCTGGTCCGGCACTGGCGGATGACGCGCGCCTACGCCCGCTCCAAGCTGGCGCTGCTGATGGCCAGCCTGGAGCTGGCGCGGCAGCTCGAAGATACCCCGATCACCGTCAACGTCGTGCATCCCGGCACCGTGGCCACCGGGCTGGTGCGCGGCCCCTCGGTGGCGAGCCTCGCCTGGAGGATCATGGCGCCATTCGTGCTGAGCGAGTGCCAGGGCGCCGCGACGCCGCTCCATGCCGCCCTGTCGGGGGCGTGCGACGGCCTCAACGGGGCATATCTGAAGCGCGGTCGGGCGGTCGCTCCGAACCGGCTGGCGCTGGATCCCGCGCTGCGCAGGCGGGTGGTGGCCGCGACCGAGGCGCTGATCGAACCAGCCTGGACCGTCCCGCCCTGAACGCTCTCGGCCTGAGGATCCCGTCGAGCAGCGCCCGGCCGGCGACGCGCAGCCAGACCTGCGCGCTCCAGCCGCGGGCGCGGTGGCCGAACGGCCCGTGCACGCCGAGCAGCCGCCGCGGCGGCGCGAACAGGCTGGGCTCCTCGGCCTCGGCGGCCGCCGGATCGCGCGACAGCAGCGCCTCGAAGCGCAGCCGCTCGGTGAGCCAGGCGGCCAGCGCAGGCGACAGCCGCGACACCAGCGCGAAGGCGGTGACCACCGAGCTCACCGTCATCTCGCGCCGTCTTCCGTCCGCCGCCAGGTAGAGGGCGCGCGCCACCACCTCCGGCTGATACACCGGCGGCACCGGCCGCGACGGGAACCCCATGTAAGACGGCGCATGGCTGAAGAACGGCGTGTTCACCGCCGGCGGGAACACCGTGCACAGGCGCACCCGGCTGCGCGCCAGGCGCAGCTCGGCGCGGACCGACTGGCCGAAGCCGCGCACCGCCGCCTTGGCGCCGACGTAGGAGGTCATCAGCGGCAGGCCGTGGAAGGCGATGCCGGAGCACACGTTGACGATCACCCCGCGGTCGCGCGGCATCATGCAGCGCAGCGCCGAGCGGGTGCCGTTCACCGTGCCCATGTAGGTGACCTCGGTCACCCGGCGATATTCCGCATCGGGGATGTCGAGCAGCCGGCCGTAGACCCCGTTGCCGGCGGCGTTGATCCAGACGTCGATCGGCCCGAGCGCCGCCGCGATGCTCCGCGCCGCCCGCTCCAGCGCCTCGCCGTCGGCCACGTCGGCCGCCGCCGCGACGCCCGACGCGCCGGCCGCGCGCACCTCGGCCTCGGCCGCCGCCAGCCCGGCGGCGCCGCGGGCGCTCAGCCCGCCGTGCCAGCCCCGGCGCGCGAACAGGCGCGCGGTGCAGCG
>CAXTNB010000170.1:1850-4881 GCA_964245385.1 uncultured Acetobacteraceae bacterium
CTGTGCGGATCACGGCCATGACCCGCAAAGCGCACGCGCGGCAGCGGCTGTAAATCCCCGGGGCCCGACGGCTCGGGCGGAACGTGGGGTGTGCCGCCGTGTTGCCTCGGGCAGCAGGCCGAACCGGAGCATCCCATGGCAGAGCTGACACGACGCACCTTGTTCGGCACCGGCGCGGCGCTCGCCGGCGCGGCCACCGCCGCCACGACCGGCGCGCTCGCCGCCGAGGCGCGGCAGGAGCCGGCGGCGCTGCGCGGCAGCGTCGCGGACGGGAAGGTGGCGCTGCCGCCGCTGCACGCCGCGAGCGAGGCCAACGACGAGCCGCCCAACCCGCTGCCTCCGGGCCATCGCCTCGGCGTCGCCGTGGTCGGCCTCGGCACGCTGGCGCTGGAGGAGATCATCCCGGCCTTCGGCCAGGCCAAGCACGTGCGCCTCGCCGCCCTGGTCAGCGGCACGCCGGAGAAGGCGCGCACCGTCGCCGCGCAGTACGGCGTCGATCCCCGCCACCTCTACGACTACGCGAGCTTCGACCGCATCCGCGACGACCCGGCGATCGACATCGTCTACATCGTGCTGCCCAACGCGATGCACGCCGACTTCACCGCGCGCGCCGCCGCCGCCGGCAAGCACGTGCTGTGCGAGAAGCCGATGGCGGCCTCGGTCGCCGAGGCGCAGCACATGATCGACGCCTGCCGGGCGGCGAACCGCATGCTGATGATCGCCTACCGCCTGCAGTACGATCCGGCGCACCGCACCGCGATCGCGCTGGCCCGCGGCGGCCGGTTCGGCGAGGTGCGCATGATCCAGGCCACCAACGGCCAGAACGACCTGGCCAACGGCCAGTGGCGGCAGATCCGCGCGGTCGCCGGCGGCGGCTCGCTGCCCGATGTCGGGCTCTATTGCACCAACGCCTTTCGCTACCTCACCGGCGAGGAGCCGATCGAGATCACCGGCCAGGTCACCCGTCCGACCGGCGACGCGCGCTTCGCCCAGATCGAGGACGTGGCGCTGTTCACCCTGCGCTTCCCCTCCGGCGTCATCGCGACGGGAAGCTCCGGCTACAGCTTCCACGAGAGCCGCCAGCTTCGCGTCCACGCGCAGGGCGGCTGGTTCGGGCTCGACCCGGCCTTCGGCTACGACAACCTGGCACTGCAGATCAACCGCAAGGAGGGTCAGGCCAGCGCGCTGGAGACGCGCCGCTTCTCGCCGCACAGCCAGTTCGCCCGCGAGATGGACGCCTTCGCGATCTCCCTGCACAACGGCACCAGGCCGTTCACCCCCGGCGAGGAGGGGCTGCAGGACATGCGGGTGCTGGAGGCGATCTACCAGTCCGCCGCGGGCGGCTCGCCGGTGAAGTTCGCCGCCGCGTCGGGGCGCGACATCACCCGCGGCGTCTGGCCCAAGCAGGTCGGCGCCTACCTTCCGGCCTGAGGCCCGCTCAGGGCGGCGGCGGCAGCGCCGGGGTCCCCACCGGGGCGGCGGGAGCCAGCTGCACCGCGGCGCCGCGATCGCCCGTGCCCTCCGCCGGGCCGCCGTAGCTGGCTCCCGGCTGGTACGGCGGCGGGTAGGGGGAGCTGCCCGCTGCCGCCGGGCGGCCGTCGCCGCCGAAGCGCATCAGCACGCTGCGCAGCGGATCGGCCCCGGGATTGTTGACCCGCATGGCCACCGCGATGTCCTCCACCCCCACCGGCTGGCCGTAGTAGGCGCGGTTGCCGACGCTGTCCGACGACAGCACGCTGCCCTGCAGCGAGAGCCCGGCGAACAGGCCCGAGCTCTTCTCGACCGCGACGATGTCGGCGCGCAGCGCGGTGGTGGTCGCACCCTCCATGCCCGCACCCAGCGTCGCCAGCGTGATCGAGGCGTTGGCGCCGAACTTGAAGTGGCTGTCCATGATCGCGGTCAGCCCCCTGCGCGTCATGATGAACATCATCAGCTCGGCATCCTGCACGCCGGCCTGCAGGCCGAACGAGCCCGATCCCATCGAGTAGAAGGCGGGTGCGGACCAGGAGCCGGAGCCGTCGCGCGCCAGCAGCACGCAGCCGCCGCCGGAGCCGCCGAAGATGAACGACATGCGGAAGATGCTGGGACAGATCAGCACGCCCTTGGCGCGCGCCAGGAAGCGCTGCGCCTGGTCGCCGTTCTCGCGCCAGTCCAGCACGTCCTGCGCCGCCAGGGTCGCGCGGTCGACCAGGCGCTGCTGCTGCTCCTGACGGTCGGAGTTGACCATCTGCGCCGCCCCCGGCCGCGCCGTTCCGGCGGCCGCGAGGCCGATCGCCGCGGCCATCATCGCGCGTCGCATCTGCATCTTCGCTCTCTCCTAGCTCTGCGCCTGGCCCTGCAACGATATCTCAGACGCCTCCGACAGCGCCCGCGCCAAGCCGGGTGCCGCGGCCAGGATCGGGATCGCGCCGGTCAGGCCGCCGTCGCGCAGGAACGCCGACACCGCGGCGCCGGCCTCGGCGAGGATCGGCAGCGCGCCGGCGACGTCCCACAGGTTGATCGACAGCTCGACGTAGCCGTCCAGCCGGCCGCAGGCGACGTCCGCCAGCGCCAGCGCGCCCGAGCCGCCGCTGCGCGGCGCCGCACCCAGCGCCAGCATGCGCTCCACCATCGAGGCGTAGTCGCGCCCTGCCACCTTCGGCCCCCAGCCGATCTCGATCATCGCCGTCTCCGGATCGCACGTCTCGGCGGCGCGGATCGGCTTGCCGTTGCGGGTGGCGCCGCCGCCCGCCATCGCGGCGAAGCTCTCGCCCAGCGCCGGGGCGCTCAGCACCCCCGCCGCCGGCTCGCCGTCCGCCAGCAGTCCCAGCGAGATGCACCAGCGCGACCGCCCGCGGGCGAAGTTGGCGGTGCCGTCGATCGGATCGACGACCCAGCGCAGGCTGGAGGCGGCCGCCGCCGCGTTGTGCTCGCCGCCCTCCTCGCCCCGAAGCGCGTCCTCCGGGAACAGGGCCGCGATCCGTCCGGCGATCAGCGTCTCGACCGCGCCGTCCGCCTCGGTCAGCCAGTCCTGCGCGCCCTTCAGGGTGGC
>CAXTNB010000170.1:4891-6261 GCA_964245385.1 uncultured Acetobacteraceae bacterium
GCCGCTCCCCCCCGGCCGCCCCCGGCCGCCCCTCCCGCGCCGCCCTCCCGGGGGCGCCCCGCATGACGGGCAGCGGCCGCAGGCGCATCGCCAGCGCCGCCGCCTCCTCGAGGATCGCGGCGGCCGCCTCGAACCGGCGGCTGATCGCATCCGACCTCATCCTGCCTCTCGCCGCTGCAACGCGCCGGAGCGTGGCCCCGCGCCGCGCCACGCGCAAGCGCGTTCACTGCGCGCGCAACGCCGCCCGCAGCGAGGCGGTGATCGCCGGATCCTCCAGGCTCGCCAGGCGCGACGCCGCGATGACCGCGAAGCGATGCGTGAGCGCGCGGCGCCGCGCCGGGCTGAGGCCGTGCACCGGCGCCTCGCGCAGCAGCTCGGCCTCGTGCGCGTAGCCGGCGCCGGGCGCGCAGCCGATCCCGTCGACGCAGGCCACCACCAGGCCGGTATCCTCCGGCAGCAGGGCGCGCGGGAACGTCTCGTCCACGGCGAAGTAGAGCGCGTCGCAGTAGTCGCGGTAGTCGCGCCATTTCAGGTCGGTCAGGAAGTCGCGCGGGCCGGACTTGACCTCGATGCAGCTGAAGCCGCCATCCGGCCGCAGCGCCAGGATGTCGGCCCGCCGGTTGTTCGGCAGCGGCACCTCGTGCAGCACCACCCAGCCGAGCTGGCCGCACAGGCGGGCGGCCGCGCGTCGGATCGCGAGCGCGTTCTCGGCGGGGGGGAGCATGCTGCTGATCTGCATCGGCGCTTCGTGATGCCGAAAGCCGCGATCTGCCGCAAGCTGTGATTCGAGCGCGAAGAACCGGCGGCGTGGCGACGCATTCTAGCTTCGCCATGATCGCCACGCGCTTCTCCGTCGCCACCCATATCATGCTGATGATGGCAGCCGATCCGGACGGCCGCCTCACCAGCCCGCGCATCGCCGGCAGCGTCAACACCAACCCGGTGGTGGTGCGCCGGATCATGCGCCTGCTCGCCCGCGCGGGCCTGGTGCGGGTGCGACGCGGCCAGGGCGGCGCGGCACTCGGCCGTCCGGCGGAGCGCATCACGCTCGACGACGTCTGGGACGCGGTGAACCCGGCGCCGGCGCCGCCGCTGCTGCCGCTGCACGCCCATCCCGATCCGCTCTGTCCGGTCGGCCGGCACGTGCCGCGCCTGCTCGGCGAGAGCTTCCTGATCGCCGAGGCGGCGATGCGCCACGCGCTCGCCCACGTCTCGCTGGCGGCGATGGCGGCCGGGCTCGCCGCTGCCGACCGGCTCCACGCTTCGGGGCCGGGAGACTAGGGCAGGCGAGCGCGCTGCCCGCGACCCGCCGGGGCCTAGGTCGGTCGCACCAGCAGGTGCTGCTTCCTGCCGACCGAGAGCTTGATCGT
>CAXTNB010000171.1:0-6235 GCA_964245385.1 uncultured Acetobacteraceae bacterium
CCAGCAGCTCGAAGCGCCAGCCGCGCCCGTCGGCGTAGCGCCGGTAGGCGTCGAACAGCTCGGCGGCGAACAGCCCCGCCTCGTCGCCGCCGGCGGCCGGGCGCAGCTCCAGGATGGCGCTGCGGGCGTCGGCCTCGTCGCGCGGCAGCATCGCCAGGCGGATCTCGTGACGCAGCCCGGGCAGGCGCTCGCGCAGGCTCGCGAGCTCGGCCTGGGCCAGCTCGCGCATCTCCGGATCCTCCAGCAGCGCCGCCGCCTGGCGTTCCTCGATCTCGGCGGCGCGCAGCTCGTTGATGCGCGCGACCACCGCGCCGAGCTCGGCGAACTCGCGCGAGGCTCGGTTGAACGCCTCGCCGGACAGGTTCGAGGAGAGCTGGTCGCGCAGCTCGTCGGAGCGGGCGACGATGCGGTCCAGCCGGAGCTCGAAGTTCATGGCGCGCCGCGCAGGTGGGCGACGACCCGGTCGAGCGCGACCTCGCTCTGCGTGCCGGCCGCCAGGTCCTTGACCTGGGCCGCGCCGCGGGCGAGCTCGTCCTCGCCGAGCAGGATCGCGAACGAGGCGCCGATCCGATGGGCGCGCTCCAGGCGGCGCTTCAGGTTGCCGCGATAGGCCATCTCGGCGCGCAGCCCGGCGGCGCGCAGCGACTGCAGCAGCGCGATCGCGGCCGCCTGGGCAGCCTCCCCCACCGGCACCACCGCGACCGGAGGCGGCGTCGCCGGCGCTGCCGCCAGCAGCAGGCACAGCCGCTCGATGCCGCCGGCCCAGCCGACCGCCGGGGTCTCGGGGCCGCCCATCTCGGCGACCAGCCCGTCATAGCGGCCGCCGGCGAGCACCGTGCCCTGCGCGCCGAGACGGTCGGTCGTGAACTCGAAGGCGGTGTGGCTGTAGTAGTCCAGGCCGCGCACGATCCGCGGGTTCTCGCGGAAGGCCACGCCGAAGCCGTCCAGCGCGCGGCGCAGCGCGTCCCAGAAGCCGCGCGCCGCCGTCGTCAGGTAGCCCTCGATGGTCGGCGCCGCCTCGAGCAGCGCGCGGTCGGCGGCGGACTTGCTGTCCAGGATGCGCAGCGGGTTGCGCTGCAGGCGCGAGCGGCTCTCCTCGGAGAGCTGTTCGCGCACCTCGTGGAAATAGCCCACCAGGCCGGCACGCCAGGCCTGCCGGCTCTCGACGTCGCCGAGCGTGTTGAGCTCCAGCACCGTCGCGTCGATCACGCCGAGTGCCGCCAGCACGTCGCGGCCGAGCGCGATCGTCTCGGCGTCGGCCAGCGGCTCGGCGGCGCCGATCAGCTCGGCGCCGATCTGGTGGAACTGCCGGTAGCGTCCCTTCTGCGGCCGCTCGTAGCGGAACATCGGGCCGGCATAGAACACCTTCTGCGGCAGCGACTGGGTCAGGCCGTTGCTGACCAGCGCCCGGCACACCCCAGCCGTGCCTTCCGGCCGCAGCGTGAGGGGATCGCCGCCGCGGTCGGTGAAGCTGTACATCTCCTTGGATACCACGTCGGAGGTTTCGCCGAGGCTGCGCTGGAACACGCGCGTGTCCTCGAAGATGGGCGTGCTCCACTCGTCGAACCCGTACAACCCGGCGACGCGACGTGCGGTTCCGACCACGTGCGCGTGGCGCCGCTGCTCCTCGCCCAGGAGGTCGCGGGTGCCGCGGACCGGCTGCAGGGCTTCCACCACGAGCCGGACCTGATCCTATTCCGCGGCCTGGAACGCCGGCAGGCGCGACGCGTCCGCCGCCTCCTGCGCCTTGGTCGCGTCCAGCTCGGCCTGGATCACCTCCGCCTTCGCCGTCACCAGCTCGACGATGTGCTCGACCATGGTGTCCGCCGGCATGGTGTGGTCCTGCCGGCCGGCCGCATACACCATGTGCCGCCCGGATCCGCCGCCGGTGACGCCGATGTCGGTCATCAGCGCCTCGCCCGGACCGTTCACCACGCAGCCGATGATCGACAGGGTCAGCGGCGTCTCGATGTGCGCCAGCCGCTCCTCCAGCGTCGCCACCGTCTGGATCACGTTGAACCCCTGGCGTGCGCAGGACGGGCAGGAGATGATCTTCACCCCGCGATGGCGGATGCCCATCGACTTCAGGATGTCCCAGCCGACATGGACCTCCTCCTCCGGCTCGGCCGACAGCGACACCCGCAGGGTGTCGCCGATCCCGGCCCACAGCAGGCTGCCGAGCCCGATCGCGCTCTTCACCGTGCCGGCACGCTTGCCGCCCGCCTCGGTGATGCCGATGTGCAGCGGGTGGTCGCAGGCGTCCGCCAGCTGCTGGTAGGCGGCGACGGCCAGGAACACGTCGGACGCCTTCACGCTGATCTTGAACTCGTGGAAGTCGTGGTCCTGCAGGATCTTGGCGTGCTCCAGCGCGCTCTCCACCAGCGCCTCGGGGTTCGGCTCGCCGTACTTCTCCAGCAGGTGGCGCTCCAGCGAGCCGGCGTTGACGCCGATGCGGATCGAGCAGCCGTGCTCGCGCGCCGCCCGCACCACCTCGCGCACCCGCTCCGGGCTGCCGATGTTGCCGGGGTTGATGCGCAGGCACGCGGCCCCGGCGCGGGCCGCCTCGATGGCGCGCTTGTAGTGGAAGTGGATGTCGGCGACGATCGGGACGTTGACCTCGCGCACGATCTCGGCGAGCGCGGCGGTGCTCTCCTCGTCGGGACAGGAGACGCGCACGATGTCGACGCCGGCGAGCTCGGAGAGGCGGATCTGCGCGATCGTCGCCGCGGCATCGCTGGTCAGCGTGTTGGTCATGGTCTGCACCGTGATCGGCGCGTCGCCGCCCACCGGCACCCGGCCGACATGGATCTGGCGCGACCTGCGGCGTTCGACCTGCTGATACGGACGGTAGCTCATGGCTCGGTGCTCCGGATGCGAGCGGTTGCCGCCCCGCGCCCGTGGGCGCGCGGCGGCACAGCCCTGCGGCCGCTTCCTGCCAGGAACCGCGCGATTTGGCCAGTCCGCAGACGCTCGCCGCTCCGCACCGCCGCGCCGCGCCGTCGTGACCGCGCGCCCCCGCCGCCTCGGCGGCGGCGGGTCGGCTAGGCCGCGCCCTGCTTCAGTCGGCCGGCGAACTGCTTGCGGAATTTCGACACCTTCGGCGCGATCACCGCGCGGCAGTAGCCGGCATAGGGATGGCGGGCGAAGTAGTCGTGATGCTCGGGCTCGGCCGGATGGAACGCCGGCAGGTCGGCGATCTCGGTGACGATCGCCCGGTCCCAGATCCCGGCCGCCTCGATCTCGGCGCGCACCGCCTCGGCGTCGCGACGCTCCTCGTCCGAGGCGACGAAGATCACCGAGCGGTACTGCGTGCCGACGTCCGCACCCTGCTGGTTCAGGGTCGTCGGGTCGTGGATGGTGAAGAAGATCCGCAGCAGGTCGGTGTAGGACAGGATCGCCGGGTCGTAGGTGACGCACACGACCTCGGCGTGCCCGGTGGTGCCGGAGCAGACCTGCTCGTAGCTGGGGTGCTCGGTGCGGCCGCCGGCATAGCCGGACAGCACGTCGGTGACGCCGTCCAGATCGTCGTACACCGCCTCCAGGCACCAGAAGCACCCGCCACCCAGAACCGCCTGCGCCATCACGCCCTCCTCGAGATCGTGCAGTTCAGATGGCGACGAACCGGCCGCCGGAAAGACCTTGACGAGTTTCTATCTGGTGAACGGGAATAGGAACCGCGCCGGTCGGTGGGGCGCTGCATCATGGAGCTGGAGAACGATTCGATGTCCGCAAATCCCCTGGAAGACGACACCGAGCGGGAGCATCGCATCCGCGAACGCGCCTACCACCTGTGGAACGACGAGGGTCGTCCGCACGGACGGCACGACGAGTACTGGGAGCGCGCCCGCGAGCTGGTCGGGATGCAGGACGCGGCCGGCGCCGGCCAGCTGCCGAATCCGGAGCGGGCGGGCAAGGACCCGAGCCGCTCCGAGCCGGTCGAGGAGGCCTTCATCCAGGAGAATCTCGGCGAGTTTCCGGACCGGCTGGCCGACCAGGGCGAGGTCGACCCGACGCCCAAGGCGAGACGCACCGCGCGCGCCAGCGTCGAGGCGCCGGAGCGGGTCTCCGAGATCCCCCGGAAGGGCCGCGCGACCGCCGCCGAGAAGCTGCCCGCCAAGCCCGCGCTGAAGGCGCGCGCGCAACAGGCCGAGCCGGAGCCGGCCGGGCAGGCGGCGGCCAAGCAGGCAGCGCCGGCCAAGCCGTCGATGAAGACCCCGGAGAAGGCGCCAGGGAAGGCGCCGGAGAAGGCGGCGGAGA
This sequence comes from uncultured Acetobacteraceae bacterium, assembly GCA_964245385.1. Classification (GTDB taxonomy): domain Bacteria; phylum Pseudomonadota; class Alphaproteobacteria; order Acetobacterales; family Acetobacteraceae; genus Lichenicoccus. The sequence goes on from CAXTNB010000171.1 coordinate 4,258, forward strand.
AGCCGCAGGCGAAGAAGCGGTCGAAGTAGCCGGTGCCGCCCGCGCCCCTACTTGGGGACGATCCGCATGCCGCGGCTGTTGCGGGTCCTGGGATGCAGCACCGGCGTGCTGCGCGCCGGCAGGTGCGGCGCCGCTCGGGCCATCCCGGGGTCGATCTGCGCCGGCGGCGTGACGACGCCGTCGGTCCTGGCGGCGGCCGGCGGACGCGGCACCGCACCGTTGTCCTGCGCCAGCGCCGGCGCCGCGAGCAGGATCGGCCCGGCGAGCAGCCACGGGCCGAACCGCCGCACGATGGCCCGCGCCCGGTGCCCGGCAGCGTGCCGCCACGATAGGATCTCGCCGGTCATTCCAGCACCTCCGCGCCATCCCTGCTTGCGCAACGAGCGGGAGCCGGCGCGGTTGCCGCCCGGTCGCGACACCGCGGCTCAGAAGCCGCCGCGGAAGCGCTCCGGCAGGCGCCACAGCGCGTCGCCGCTCAGGTGCAGGTCGATCCGGTAGAGCTCGGTCTCGCGCGTCGCGGCACTCTGCACCACCCGCGCCAGCCAGCGGCGCAACGCCGGATCTTCCAGGCCGAGCGTCGGCTCGAGGTGCCGCGGCAGTGCCGCCATGCCGAGCAGCATGTCGCGCCAGGCGGTGTCGGCCATGCGCTGGTGCGATCCGGCCTGCGGCGAGATCCAGGCCTGCCGACGCGTCCGGGTCAGCCGCGTCAGCCCGGACTGCAGGTCCGCGTAGCGCAGGTGGAACAGGAACAGCTCGTCGAAGCGCGGCGGCGCGTCGATGTTGTGGAACCCCGGCGCCCACTGCACCGGGCGCCGTATCAGCACCGGCTTGCACATCGCCGAGGTGAAGCGCAGCCAGCTCCGCTGCAGGCTCACCGGCCGGCTCCAGTCCAGCCCCGGTTCGTCGCCGGGGCTGTGCACCACGTCGAGGCCGATCGCGGAGATCACCGCCTGCGGGTCGAGCGAGACGGCGTAGTCGACGAGCGAGGCGTGCAGCGCCGGGTCGGCGACCAGGATCTCGTCGACGTCGACGTAGATCACGCTCTCGTACCAGCTCAGCAGGGCGGCGCAGAGGTTCGAGATGAAACGGCAGCGCCGGCCGTCGTCCTGCGGCGAGCGCGGGATGCGCACGATGTTCAGGCCGGCGGCCAGATTGGCCGGATCCGTGCTGCCGTCGTCGGAGCCGTGGTCGACGACGTAGAGATGCGTCGGCGCCACCTGGCTGGCGTAGTGCCGCACCCAGAGCGGCAGGAACATCGGCTCGTCATAGACCATGGTGACGACGGCCAGCGGCGCCCGCACCGGAGCCGTCGGATCGGCCTGTCCCGCGCCGGTCACATTATGTTCCGGGTCGATATCATTTCGTTAGCAAAGCAGCTTTGCCGTCCTCGGGCCACCCCGACGCGGCGGGCCCCGCCATACGCGGTGCCGCACTTGACCTGCGCGACCACGGGTCCATACCGTGAGCGCATGGGGCGCATGCAAAACCTACATCCCGGCGAGGGATCGGCACCCCTGGCGGGACCGGCGGACCAGGGCGGCCAGCTGATGCTGCGCAAGCCGATCTCCGACGTGGAGGCGGAGATCGCTTCGCACGGGCTGAAGCGGACGCTGGGGCCGCTGAACCTGACCATGCTCGGCGTCGGCTCGACGATCGGTGCGGGCATCTACGTGATGACCGGCAGTGCCGCGGCGAACTACGCGGGACCGGCGGTGCTGCTCTCGTTCCTGCTGGCGGGGCTGGCCTGCGCCTTCACCGCCCTGTCGTACGGCGAGCTGGCCTCGGTGATGCCGGTCAGCGGCTCGGCCTACACCTACGCCTACGTGGCCGTAGGCGAGGTATTCGCCTGGATCACCGGGTGGCTGCTGCTGCTGGAATACGGCATCTCGACGGCGGCGGTGGCGGCCGGCTTCTCCGGCTACGCCACCAGCCTGCTCGCCGACTTCGGCGGGCACGTGCCGGCATTGCTGCACAGCCC
>CAXTNB010000172.1:0-1865 GCA_964245385.1 uncultured Acetobacteraceae bacterium
GCAGGCCCGCGCCGAGCCCGAAGCCCGCGCCCATCTCGCTGGCCCGGCCGAACCCCGAGTTGAGAAAGCCGCCCCGCAGCCCGCCGCCCTGCATCCCGCCGCCCTGCATCCCACCGCCCTGGGGTGCCGCTTGCTGCGGGTAGCCCTGCTGCGGCGCGTAGCCGGGCTGGTAGCCGGATGGCTGACCCCAGGCCGCCTGCTGCGGTGCCGCCGCGACCTGGTTCTGCGTCTGGGCGGCGTTGGCGACGAAGCCGTGCAGCGCCTGCAGCAGGTTGGACACCTGGTCCTGCTCGGAGCGGAACGCCAGCGCCAGTTCGCGCAGGTCGAGCAGCCACTCCCGCGCCTGCGGGTCGCCGCCCTGCGCGGCCGCCTGCAGCTTCGATCCGAGCGTCTGCAGCGCCTGCGCGGTCTGCTGCGACTGCCCCTGCAGCTGCGCGTATTGCTGGTCGATGGTCTGCACGTCCATGGTCGCCTCCTGCCCCTGATGCGATGCGAGGCGACGCCCGGAGCGCGGTTCCGCCTCGCAAGCAGTATCCCCGGCACCGGGACGGTTCAATCGCCGATCGGCGCGGCGGAGCTCACCATCGCCGGAAGTCCCGCTCGCGGTTCCAGGCATAGAGCAGCCCGATCACGACCAGCGCGATGAGCACGATCTCGCCCAGGCTGAGGTGCCTCAGGATCCGGAAGATCGCCCCGTAGATCAGGCCGTGGACGATCGACGACACCACCACGTGGCCGATCCAGGAGCCGCCGCCGTAGCCGTGATGCAGGCCGAGGCCGGGATGATAGCCGTAGGCGCGGTGCATCCAGGCGGCGGGCCTGAGCGGGTTCACGCGCCCGCCGCGCCGCGCGTGGCCGGCGAGCGGCGCGTCTTCATCGCCTGCCTGCCGGGCGCCACGGCAGGGCCAGCAGCATCGCCGCGACGCAGCCTGGCAGCAGGATCTGCCGCACCGTCGCGCCGCCGACGCACGCGGCCAGGCTCCAGAGCAGCACGATCCACCACCACCATCCTCCAGGTCCGCGACGCAGCAAGACTAGCATCAAACCGGCCAGGCAGGGCAGGGAGCGCATCAGCGACGCCAGCGCCACCTGCCAGGGGTGGAACGCGATCGACTGGAACGGCGGCAGGCTGCCCGCGGTGCCCGGCACGAAGCCGCGCAGCCAGTCGAACAGGGCGCCGATCAGGACGAACATCCCGTGCGTCACGGCGTCGAACAGCACCATGAGCAGCACCAGGAGCAGCGGCAGCAGCAGCAGCGCCAGCGCCGCGGTGCCGGAGCACAGCGCCAGCGCGACGACGATGCCCCGCAGGGTGCGGCTCACCCGCCGCCGGTCCCGGGCCGGTGCGACGGGCGGAACGTGATCGACCGGATCAGGCTCCGCCCGTCGATCGACGCGTCCTCAGGCGGCGGAGTGCTTGTGCGCGTCCGTGCTGTGGTCGTGCGCCTTCTCGCTGTGCCGGTGCGCGGCGACGGCGTGCTTCTTGGCCGCCTCGTGATTGCCCTGGCCGTGCTCGAAGGCGGCGGCGTGATGGTGGTGCGCGGCGGCGGAATGATGCGCCGCCGCCGAGAGGTGCCGCTCGTGCGCGGGATGCTCGTTGGCCATGATCCTGGAACTCCTGTTGCCGTGTCGGCTGGTTGGGTGACGTCGGCGTCACCGCGGAGAACCAAACACCCGGCCGGGTGCGGCGCCGTCATGATGATTCCATGACCCAGCCTTGAGGCGTGCGGATGCCGGAGCATGAACGCCGGCGCGGAGCGGCACGCATGTTAAGGCGCTGTTAACGAGATCGCGGCATCGTCGGCGGGCGACGCAGATCTCCGCCGGCGTCGCGGCGTGGCGGCCAGATCGGGCGGGGTCAACTC
>CAXTNB010000172.1:1875-6230 GCA_964245385.1 uncultured Acetobacteraceae bacterium
AGAGCGCGATGAAAGAGTGCCTGGTAGACGTCCTGAACGAGCGGAACACGGTCCTGCACGTCGTCCCCGTCCCCCTGGAGGGTCCGCAGGCCGGACTGGACGAGGCGGGATGCGTGCAGCAGGCGCTCAGTGCTGCGGAACGGCTTCGCCTGGTGCCGGAGGCCGAGACGCGCGGCCTGCACGCCCGGATCCATGTCGAGCGCGGCGGACAGCTGGCGCCGGTCGGCGACGTGCTGCGGGTCAGGATGGAGGCGCAGCGCCGGGCGGAGGAGCACATCCGCGCCCGCGCGTACTTCCTGTGGGAGCGCGACGGCCGTCCCGAGACCGGCGGCGAGGAGTACTGGTTCCGGGCCTGCGCCATCGAGGGCTGGAGCAGCGCCGGCTGAGCGTCGCGACGCGCCGAGCCGGCGGCCGGAGCAACCTCGGCGAAGCGCGCGACCCGTTAAGAGCACGCTAAAAGACGAGGCGGCACGCATCGAAGGGTGGTCTTACGGCTCCGGTTCACGTTACGTTCCGGTGATGACCCAGCTTCCGATCCGGGACCGGCTTCGTCGCCTGCGCAACCTCGGCACCGTGCCGCCCGGCAACGTCTGGATGGCCAAGTGCCGGTGCGGCCACCTGGCGCCGCTGCCGGTGGCCAGCCTGATCAAGAAGCACGGCGAGCTGTACCCGCTCGACCGCGCGCTGTCTCGTATCCGCTGCACCCTGTGCGGCCACAGCGGCAGTGCCGAGGCGAAGCTGTTTCGGCTGTGCGAACCGGGATGCGGACGGCATCGTGGGTGAGGCGCCCGCACCGGCCCGTGGGCCGCTTCAGGCGTCCTGGAACTCGGGATAGTCGGCGCCGAGCGTGGTCTTCTCCCAGGCGTCGAAATCCCGCTTCAGCGTCTCCAGCTTGCTGCGCGCCAGGCCCAGCGCCGGCTTGCCGAGCACCAGGCGCAGCGGCGGCTCGCTCGACTGCACCGCGGCGATGATCGCCTCCGCCCCGCGCGCCGGGTCGCCCGGCTGCTTGCCGCTGCGGTCCTCGGTCTGGCTGCGCCGGACGCCGGCGGTCGCCTCGTAGTCGTCGATGCGGGTGGCGGACTGCTTGATCGAGCGGCCGGCCCAGTCGGTGCGGAACGGGCCGGGCTCCACCACCGTCACCTTGATGCCGAGCGGCGCCACCTCCTGGGCCAGCGACTCCGACAGCCCTTCCACCGCGTACTTGGTGGCGTGGTAGAAGCCGGTCGCCGGGAAGCTGACCAGCCCGCCGATCGAGGAGATGTTGACGATGTGGCCGCGTCGGCGCGCGCGCATCCCCGGCAGCACCGCCTGGGTCGCCGCGATCAGGCCGAACAGGTTGGTCTCGAACATGGCGCGGATCTCCGCATCTTCGCCTTCCTCGATCGCGGCCAGGTAGCCGTAGCCGGCGTTGTTGACCAGCACGTCGATCGCGCCGAACTTCGCCTCCGCCTGAGCCACCACGTCGTCGACCTGGGCGCGCCGGTCGACGTCCAGCGCCAGCGCCAGCGCGCGGTCCTCGCGGCCCTGCACCAGGTCGGCCACCTTGCCGACGTCGCGCGCGGTCACGACGGCGCGCCAGCCGCGCGCCAGCACCTGTGCGGCCAGCTCGCGGCCGAACCCGGTCGAGCATCCGGTGATCAGCCATACCGGCGGTGAGGTCTCAGCCATGTCGCGAACTCCTGTCTCGAGCTGCCGCCGCTCCGCGCTTCGGGCGCACGGCACCTGCCCGCAACGCCGACGCTGGCGATCCGGTTCGCGCCGGGCGCGGGCTCCGTCGGCGGCCAAGGCGGCCTGCCGCGGAGATCCTGCGGGCGCGGCGGCGCCCCGCCGCCTATCAACGGCACATCACCGTCCCATTATCAGATTTGTCTTGAGATCCACCATCATTAAACGGAAAATAGGGAAAGTTACGGCTCGTGACGTGTTGTCAGGGCTCTTCCTGTCCGGAGGCGGCATGCCCGTGGAGTTCATCGGCTACGTCGGCAACCACCAGCAGTCCGAGACCATCGCGGCCAGCGGGCCGGCGATCGACCTCGACCACGTCGCCACCGCGGCGAGGCTGCACGAGGCCGGTGGTTTCGACCGGGTGCTGTTCGCGTTCCACTCGAACTCGCCCGAGAGCATCCTGGTGGCGCAGTACGCGGCGGGCCTCACCGAGCGGCTCGGGCTGATGATCGCGCACCGCCCCGGCTTCAACGCGCCCACCATCCTGGCTCGCCAGTTGGCCACGCTCGACCACATCACCCGCGGACGCGTCGCCGTGCACATTATCACCGGCGGCAGCGACCTCGAGCTGCAGGCCGACGGCGACCACACCACCAAGGCCGAGCGCTACGCCCGCACCGCCGAGTATCTCGACGTCGTGCGCCGGGAATGGAGCAGTGCCGTTCCGTTCGACTACGAGGGGAGGCACTACCGGGTGCACGGCGCTCACTCGACGGTGCGCCCGTACCGGCCGGAGGGGATACCGGTGTATTTCGGCGGCTCCTCGGACGAGGCGATCCTGGTCGCCGGCCGGCACGCCGACATCTACGCGCTCTGGGGCGAGACCTACGACCAGGTGCGCGAGACCGTCGCGCGCGTGCGCGCCGCCGCGGCGCCGCACGGCCGCTCGCCGCGCTTCTCGCTGTCGCTGCGGCCGATCCTGGCCGACACCGAGGAAGCCGCCTGGGCGCGCGCCGAGCAGATCCTGGAGCAGGCACGCGAGCTGCGCGCGCGCAGCGGCGCCGGCGAACCCGCGACGCCGCCCAACGAGGGCTCGCGCCGCCTGCTGGCCGCGGCCGCGCAGGGCACCCGGCTCGACAAGCGGCTCTGGACCGCGATCGCCGCCCTCGGCGGCGCGCGCGGCAACTCCACCTCCCTGGTCGGCACCCCCGATCAGGTCGCCGACGCCATGCTCGACTACCACCGGCTCGGCATCTCCACCTTCCTGATACGCGGCTTCGATCCGCTCGCCGACGCGACCCTGTACGGCCGCGAGCTGATCCCGCGCGTCCGCGCCCTGGTAGCGGCCGCGACCGCCGATCAGGTCGCCGCGGCATAGGCGATGCTGCCGCTGATCCTCAACCAGCTCGGGCCGGAGATCGGCGGCGCCGTCGCCGCCCACGCCCTGCGTCCGCCGGTGCTGCACGCGGCCCGCGACGGCGCGCCGTGGCAGAGCGGCGAGGCCGAGATCCTGCTCACCGGCCCCTCCTCCTCCTGGAGCAGCGCGCCCGAGGCACCGCCGCCGGGCTGGCCGGGCCGGCTGCGCTGGGTGCAGGTCGCCTCCACCGGCGTCGACTGGTTCCCGCGCTGGCTGCTGGACGGCCCGGTCGTGACCTGCGGGCGCGGCCACGCCGCGGTGCCGGTCGCGGAGTACGTGCTGGCGGCGATGCTGCTGCACGAGAAGCGGCTGGACCGCATCGCCGTCCGCGATCCGGCCGGATGGCAGCGCCACGCGCTCGGCACGCTGGAGGGCCGCACGCTCGGTCTCGCCGGATACGGCGCGATCGGGCAGGCGGTCGCCGCGCGCGCGGCGGCGTTCGGGATGCACGTGCTGGCGCTGCGCCGGCGCGGCTGGAGCAGGTCCGAACCGCATCCCGGGACGGTGCGGCCGGTCGCGGACCTGGCGACGCTGGCCGCCCGCTCCGACCACCTGGTGCTGGCGCTGCCGCTGACCGATGCCACCCGCGGCTGCGTCGACGCGGCACTGCTGGCGCAGGCCAGGCCGGGGCTGCACCTGGTCAACGTCGCGCGCGGCGGCCTGGTCGACCAGCCGGCGCTGCTCGCCGCACTCGACCGCGGCCAGCTCGGCTTCGCCTCCCTCGACGTCACCGAGCCGGAGCCGCTGCCGGCGCGGCATCCGCTCTACACCCACCCGCTGGTGCGGCTGACGCCGCACCTCTCCTGGGCCGGCGGTTCGGCCGAGCAGGCGCTCGCCCGGCAGATCCTCGGCAACCTCGACCGCTACCTGAGCCGGGAGCGGCTGCACGACGTCGTCGATCCCGAACATCGCTACTGAAGGACCAAGCACGATGAACGCCATCTCGCCCGACCACGCGCCGCGCCGACCCAGGCTGCAGCCGCGGCCCGCCGTCGGCCTCGAGCAGGAGCGCCTGCATCGCAAGCAGCGGCTGGCCGCGACCTTCCGCCTGTTCGCGCGCTACGGCTTCGACCAGGGCCTGGCCGGACACGTCACCGCGCGAGACCCGGAGTTCCCCGAGCGGTTCTGGATCAACCCGCTGGCGATGCACTTCTCGCGGATCCGCGTCTCAGACCTGCAGCTGGTCGACCATGACGGCAGCGTGCTGATCGGCGACCGGCCGATCAACGAGGCGGGCTTCACCATCCACTCGGCGATACACGCCGCGCGCCCC
>CAXTNB010000173.1:0-6166 GCA_964245385.1 uncultured Acetobacteraceae bacterium
ACGACCAGGTCGAGGCGATGACGATGGCCGACAAGATCGTCGTGCTGCAGGCCGGCCGCGTCGAGCAGGTCGGCTCGCCGCTGGACCTGTACCACCATCCGCGCAACGTGTTCGTCGCCGGCTTCATGGGCTCGCCGCGCATGAACCTGCTGCCGGCGACGGTGACCGGGGCGGACGCCGGCGGCATCACCGTCTCGGGTCCGGGAGGCATACACCTCACCGTGCCGGTGGCGCCGGATTCGCTGAGCCGCGGCACCGCGGTCACGCTCGGCATCCGCCCGGAGCATCTCACCATCGATCCCAACGGCGCCGTCGCCGGCCACGCGGTGATCGCCGAGCGGCTGGGCGGCCTGACCCTGCTGCACATCGAGCTGCAGGACCAGACCATGCTGGTGGTGCAGACCGACGGTGCCGACGCCACCCGCGTGCACCAGTCGGTGCGGCTGTCGATCTCGCCCGCGCACAGCCACCTGTTCGGCCCCGACGGCCTCGCCGCCGAGCACCTGCAGCGCCATCCGCTGACCATGTAGCGAGAGCGCTACCGCCACAGATACAGGTCGGCGTGCTGCCAGTCCTCGCCGCTCAGGAAGGCGAGGACGTCGTCGGTCGCGTGACGCTGGCCGAGCCCGATCGACTTGTTCGGGAACGCCTCGATGCGGCGACGGAAGGCGTCCCGGTCGAAGGCCGGCTTGCCTATCCGCCACAGCTCGATCACCGCGAGCTCGACCCGGTCCCAGATCTGCATCGGCGTCCTTGAGACGATCAGCTCGTCGCAGCCCTGCGTGTCCGACTTCCAGACCAGCCGGTCGCCGTCCTCGGGCCGAACATGCTCGCGCATCCAGCCGCCGGTCTCGACCGCGCGCACCGGCGTCGTGTCGAAGCGCCGGCCGCGCATCGCGTCCTGGTTCAGCGAGTAGTTGCCGGCGTTCTCGTCGTCGCGGAAGAACGTCGCCTCGCCGTCGCGGTCCGAGAGCGCCACGTTCCACAGGCTGACCCGCTCGCCGAGCAGGTCGCCGACATTGTAGCGCAGCGCGCGGAAGTTGCCCGCCTCCGCCTCGATGCAGTGGAACCGCGCGAGGTTCGGATGCCGTGCCGCCTGGCGGGTGAACAGGCCCACGTTGGCGCCGATATCGAGCACGACGTAGCGCCGGTCCGGCTCGAGGCGCTGGCGCAGGAACTCCTGGGTCTCCGGCGCCCAGGCGCCGTGGGGCGCCACGGTGGGGAAGATCGCGCGGTCGAACGGCAGCACGATGCTGTCGCCAGGAGCACCCAGCGCGCACGCCGCGGTGAGCGTCAGCATGCCGCCGCGCGCGGCGAGGCACGGGCTGGCGTCGAGCAGGCCGAACGGGGTCGCCGGCGCGGCGGCCGGCACGGGAGCCGCCTGCGCGAGCGCCGCCAGGTCGTAGAGCGGGTTGCGGAACAGGCTCTCCGAGCAGCGGTTGTAGCTGAGGCGCGGGGTCCGCCACGCCGCCGGCACCGGGCCGAAGCGGGCGACGATCAGCCCGTCGCCGCTGAAGGATTCCTGCACGTCGTGCTCGGCGAGGATGGTGGCGCCGGCCTGGCGCAGCACCGCCAGGCAGCGCTGATGCGTCAGCGGGTCCCGGCTGATGCGGTGCGTGTGGGTCGAGACCATGACCCAGCCGAGCCGTCCCGCCGCGGCCAGTGCCGCGCAGCTTTCCAGCACGCCGAGCTCGACGCCCTGGGCGTCGCAATGCAGCAGGTCGAGGTGCTCGATCGCGTGGCGTGCCATCATCCCCGGCACCGTCAGGCACGGCAGCTCCACCGCGCCGGACTCCTCGGTCTGGAACAGGCTCGGCGCCGCCTCGGCGCTGCCGATGAAGCCGGGGATGAACACCGGCGCGCACCCGTTCAGCGCCGCGTTGACGCGGCCGACCTCGAGATGCGCCGGATCGGCCTCGACCACGAAGCTGCGTCGCCGCCCGCCGCCGCGCAGGAACCAGATCGAGTAGAAGCTCCAGAAGCCGCCCAGCTCGAACATGACCGCGTCGTCGCCGAGATGGCGCATGATCTCGGCGAACAGCACCTCCTCCTGCGGCTCGTGATGGCCGCGGCACCGCGTGATCAGGTCCTGCATCCATCCGCCGTAGTAGCCGCCGGCGAGCACCCGGACGCCGTTGTGCATGATCTGCACCATCGTGCCGTCGGGCTCGCGTACCACCGCGCCGGCATCGGCGACCTTGGGCAGCACGTCCGCGTCGCGGCAGCGCGCGGTGATCGCGGTGCGTTCCTCTGGCGTGCGGATCAGCGGCACCAGGGCTTCCAGGCGGCGCGGGTCGAGCCGCTCGACCTGTGCCACCACGCTCAGCCGGCCGGCCTCGCCGTCATCTGGCATGGGCGTCGCGCTCCGTGCGGTGTCGCACGAGCAGAGCAGACCGCCGCCCGCGAAGTCAATTCGTTATGGTGACGATCCGAAGCGGTCGCTCAGGCGACGCGGAAATTGCCGAACTGCCAGGGCGAGCCCTGGTCCAGCGCCTCGCTGAACAGGCCGCCGCGATCCGCGAGCGGCGTCCAGTCCGAGTAGACCCCGACCAGCTCGCCGAGATAGGGCCGCGCGATCCCGAGGATGCGCGCGTGGTCGACGGCGTCGGGCTCGACCACGCCGCGATCGGGGTTCTCGATCGCCCACACCAGCCCGCCCAGCACCGTCGCCGTCACCTGCAGGCTGGTCGCGTTGTTGTGCGGCACCAGCGCGCGCGTCGCCTCGATCGACAGCCGCGAGCCGTACCAGTAGGCGCCGCGGGCGTGCCCCATCAGCAGCACGCCGAGCTCGTCGGTGCCCGAGACGATCTCGTCCATCAGCAGCCTCTGGTCCGGCTGCATGCGCCAGTTCTTGCCGGCGAGCTCGTGCAGCGACAGCACCGCGTCGTCGCAGGGATGGTAGGCGTAGTGCACCGTCGGGCGGTAGGCGATCGCGCCGTCCTCGCGGTGGGTGAGGTAGTCCGCGATCGAGATCGATTCGTTGTGGGTGATCAGGAAGCCGTGGAACGGCCCCTCCAGCGGCGTCCAGCTGCGCACCCGGGTCGAGGCGCCGGGACGCTCCAGGTAGATCGCCGCACCGCCGCCGAAATTATGCCCGCGCGCGTCCGCGGGCCAGGTCTTCTCGTGCGTGCCCCAGCCCAGCTCCGCCGGCTGGCAGCCCTCCGACACGAAGCCGTCCACCGACCAGGTGTTGACGAACTCGCCGCGCCGCTTGGCGACGTCGGCGACCTGGGTGTCGCGCTCGGCGATGTGGATCACCTTGACGCCGAGCCGACGCGCCAGCGCCGCCCAGCCGTCGCGGCCGTCCGGCGCCGGCTCACGGCTGCCGGCATCCTGGGCCAGGTGCAGCAGCGCCTCCTTGACGAAGTGCGAGACCAGGCCGGGATTGGCGCCGTGGGTGATCAGCGCGGTCGGGGTGCGGCGATCCGTCTCCGCCAGCCTCAGTGCCGACTCGCGCAGCGCGTAGTTCGAGCGCTCCGAGGGAGTCAGGGACGGGTCGGTGTAGCCGCCGGCCCAGGGCTCGATGCAGGTGTCCTGATACAGCGCGCCGACCTCCCGGCACAGCTGCATCAGCGCCACCGACGAGACGTCCACCGACAGGTTGAGCAGGAAGTCACCGGCGCCCAGCAGCGGCAGCAGCAGGTCGCGGTAGTTCCCGCGGGTGATCGGCTCGACGACGAAGCGGACGCCGTAGGCGCTCGCGATCGCCTCGCCGCGGACGTCGCCGGTGACGACGGTGACCTGGTCGGCCGACATGTCGATGTGGCGCAGGATCAGCGGCAGCACGCCCTGGCCGATGCTGCCGAAGCCGACCATCACCAGCCGGTCTCTGAACGCGACGTGCTTCATTCGTGTGCTCCTGGGCTCAGGCCAGGGCGCTGCCCCGGACCCCTATTCTACGGTCGAGGCGGCCTTTGCGAAGGCCGGGCGCGGGATCGCGTCGATCTCAGAGATCGAGCCGGTCCTGCGTCGAGGGGCCGGCCTCCGGCTCGGCGCGCGCCTGCCGCTCGCCGTCGGCGAAGCGCAGCCGGAACCGGGTGCCCGCCGGCAGCGCCGCCGCGCGCGTCACCGGCTGGCCGCGCAGGTCGCGCACCATCGCGTAGCCGCGCGACAGCAGGCCGAGCGGGCTGCCGGACTCGAGCCGTGCGACCAGCCCGTCCAGGTGGGTGCGGCGCTCGCGCAGCCGCGACGCCGCCTCGGCGACGGCGCGGCGCATGGCCGCGTGCAGGCGGCTGTCGGCCAGCGCCACGCGGCCGCGCTGCGTCTCGATCAGGGCGCGCGGCACGTTCAGGTGTCGCTCGGCGGTGATCAGCGCGGTGCGCCGGCGCGACACCAGCCGGGGCAGGGCGCCGCGCAGCTGGCTGCCGGCGAGCGCCACCTGGCTGCTGCGCGAGGCGATCAGGGCGTGCGGCGAGGGCATGTGCCGCTCCGCCGCCACCAGCCCGTTGCGCCGTGCGGCGAGCAGGTTGGGCAGCGCCAGCGACAGGCGGTGGCCGCGATCGTCCAGGCGCTGGCGCACCGCGCCGAGCAGGTTCGGCAGGTCGGGCAAGCCGGCGAGGGCGCGGTTCAGCCGCAGCCGCCGGCTCTGCGTCAGGTGCGCCAGCGCGCTGGCCAGCCGTGCGCCGCGATGCGCGAGGTCGGCCACCAGCTCCGCCCGCGCCGGCACCGCCAGCTCGGCGGCGGCGGTGGGCGTCGGCGCGCGGCGGTCCGAGACGTAGTCGATCAGCGTGGTGTCGGTCTCGTGCCCCACCGCCGAGATCAGCGGGATCCGGCAGGCGGCGACCGCGCGCAGCACCGCCTCGTCGTTGAACGCCATCAGGTCCTCGAGGCTGCCGCCGCCGCGCGCCACGATCAGCACGTCCGGACGCGGGATGCCGCGGCTGCCGTCGATCGCATCGAAGCCGGCGATCGCGGCGGCGATGCGCGCCGCCGCACCCTCGCCCTGCACCGGCACCGGCCAGACCAGCAGCCGGCGCGCGAAGCGCCGGGCGACGGTGGTGCGTATGTCGTGCAGCACGGCACCCTGCGACGAGGTGACGATGCCGACCACCTGCGGCAGGCCGGGCAGCGCCCGCTTGCGGTCGGCGTCGAACAGTCCCTCCTCGGCGAGACGCAGCCGCAGCCGCTCGATCCGCGCCAGCAGCGCGCCCTCGCCGGCATACTCCATCCGCTCGACGATCAGCTGATACGAGGAGCGCTCGCCGTAGGAGGAGATCTTGCCGGTGGCGATCACCTCCAGCCCGTTCTCCGGCACCAGCCCGAGCCGCGACACGGTGCCGCGCCAGCACACGCCGGAGATCTTGCCGCCCTCGTCCTTCAGCGAGAAATACAGGTGCCCCGACGGGTAGCGCTTGAACTCGGTGATCTCGCCGCGCACCCGCACCCGGCCGAACGAGCCCTCGAGCAGCCGCTTGATCGCCCCCGATATCTCCGAGACCGAGAATTCCGGCAGGTTCGAGATCGGGCTGGGTGTATCCATGCCCGACAGGGTAGTCGAGAGCCCGGCCGCACTGCTACAGCCGAGCCGTCAACGAGGTGAGGCTGCATGCGCGTCCTGCTGGTCGGCTCGGGTGGTCGGGAACACGCGCTGGCCGCCGCACTCGCGGAGTCGCCGCTGCTGCAGCGGCTGTTCATCGCCCCCGGCAACCCCGGCACCGCGGCGTTCGGGCACAACGTGCCGATCGAGGCGGACGACGTCGGCACCCTGGTCGAGTACGCGCGTGCCCAGCGCATCGACCTGGTGCTGCCCGGTCCCGAGGCGCCGCTGGTGGCGGGACTCGCCGATGCCTGCGCCGCGGCCGGCATCGCCTGCGCCGGGCCGAGTGCGGCCGCGGCACGGCTGGAGGGCAGCAAGAGCTTCACCAAGCAGGTCTGCGAGGCCGCCGGCATCTCTACCGCGCGCTGGGAGCGCTTCGGCGACGCCGAGGCCGCCCGCGCCTTCGTGCGGCTGCGCGGCGCGCCGATCGTGGTCAAGGCGGACGGGCTGGCCGGCGGCAAGGGGGTGGTGGTCGCCGCGACCCTGGCCGAGGCGGAAGCCGCGATCGACGCGCTGATGCGGCAGCCGGGCTCGGTCGTGGTGATCGAGGAGTGCCTCGAGGGCGAGGAGCTGTCGCTGTTCGCGCTGTGCGACGGCACCGACGCGGTGCTGCTCGGCGCCGCCCAGGAC
>CAXTNB010000174.1:0-3567 GCA_964245385.1 uncultured Acetobacteraceae bacterium
CTACGGCGGCCCTCAGCCCGCCAGGAAGCCGCGGAACCGGCGCGCCACCTCGTGCGGCGCCACCGTCGGCCGGCCGAGTGCTGCCATCGAGCCGGGGCGGATGCGGGCGTGCAGCATGACCGGCCCCTGCTGCGCCAGCGCCGCGGCCAGCGCCTGCTCGAAGCCGGCCTCGTCGTCCACCGACCACGCCGCGCGATAGCCGCAGGCCAGCGCCACCTCGGCGAAGTCGACGCTGGCGGACACCGTCGCCTGGCCGCCGGTGCTGTCGTGCACGCCGTTGTCCAGCAGCAGGTGCAGCAGGTTGCGCGGTGCGCGCGCGCCGATGGTGGCCAGGCTGCCGAGCTTCATCAGCGCCGCGCCGTCGCCGTCGAGCACCACGACCGGCCGCTGCGGCACCGTCAGGGCGACGCCGAGCGCCATGCCTGAGGCTCCGCCCATCGAGCCCACCTGGTACAGGTGCTGCGGGCGGTCCGACAGGGTGAACAGCTCGCGCCCGCTCTTGCCGGTGGTCGCGATCACCGCGGCGCGCTCCGGCAGCAGCGCCAGCATGCGCTCGAGCAGTCGCGCCCGGGCCGGACGCTCGCCGTGACGGCGCAGGTCGTGACGGACGCCGCGCGGCGACGGCGGCGGCGTCGGCTCCGACAGCGTCTCCTCGGCGACGCTGCCCTGCTCCATCACCAGGGCGAAGGGCAGGCCGGCGTCGGCGAAGTACTGCGCCGCGGCGTCCAGCGCCGGCCCGATCGCGTCGGACCGTCGCGGGAACGGCTGGTTCGGCACCTCGCAGAGGCCGAGCAGGTCGCAGGTGATGCGCCCCATCAGCGCGTGCTGCGGCTCGTCGGGCAGGCCGGGCTGGCCGCGCCAGGTCACGATCAGCAGCAGCGGGATGCGGAACGGGTGGTTGAGCGAGGTCAGCGGGTTGACCGCGTTGCCGAGCCCGGAGTTCTGGCAGATCACCACCCCGCCGCGGCCGCCGAGCCAGGCGCCGGAGGCGATCGCCACCGCCTCGCCCTCGCTCGCCGCACCCACGTAGTGCGGCCCGGCGCTGGCGACGCGGTTGATCAGCGGGGTCAGGAACGAGCAGGGCACGCCGGACCAGAAATCGAGCCCGCGCGAGGCGGCGGCGTCGATGAAGTCCTGCGCCTCGATCACGAGCGGGTGCCGCGCGCTGCGCGCCGGAGGCGCCGCCTCACCCGTGATGGCGCGGCGCGATGGCGTCGCTCTTGCGGAACACGCTGTCGGCCACCTGCTTCTGCGGCTCGGGGAACGACGCGTAGAGCGACTGGAACGCGCTCGCCAGCTTCTGCATGTTGGTCGCGTGCACCTGCGCCAGCTGGGCGTAGGACTGCATGTTGTCGGCGGCGTTCAGCGCGCGCACCCGGGCGACCCGGTCCGCGGAGGCCTGGCTGATCTGGGCGGCGTTGTCGCGCATCACCTGCGCGAACTGGTCCCATTGCGGCTGCTGCGCCGCGGTGATGCCGAGCTGGCCGTGCAGCTGCCGGATACGCTGCTCGACCCTGGCCGAGACCTCCCTGGGCAGCGCCGGTGCCGCTTCCGGTGTCGCCGGCTTGGTCGTCGAGGGGGTGGTCATGGTGGGGCCGGCCGGCGCGGCCCGGCCGGTGCCGAGCCCCGAGGCCGCACCCAGGGCCGGGGCGAGCAGGAGGACGGCGATGCGGAAGGCTACGGGACGCTTCATGCCGCGATCTCTCTCTTTGGGCGCAGGAAGCTGCCGATCCCGCCCTGTCGGCCGGTGGGCCCGCTCCTGCTCGCACGCGAATTTCGCGCGCCGGATACTAGGAGAAATTCCGTGCCTCGGCGAGGTCGGTGATGGTGTCGACGTCGAGCCAGTGGCCGGTGATGTAGTGCACCGCCACCGGATGGCGCGCCCGCAGCCGCGACAGCAGCGCCGGCAGGTCGGCGCTGGCGGCGACGCCTTCCGCCTGCATGCGCGCGAGCTCCTCGCGCACCAGGACCGCGCCCTGCGCGCTCAGGCGCATCAGGCCGATCCACTCGCCGTCGGCCGCGGCGTCCGCCTCCGCGCCCTCGCCGATCCCGATCAGCCGGGCGGCCCCCTCATCGAGGTAGCTCGCCGAGAACGGCTTGTCCGCGGTGACCAGGTCGCGCGGGTTCGGCAGGTGCCGGCTGCCGGCGCCGGCCGCGTGCTGGCTCAGCGCGTCGACGGCGATGACGATGTCGGCCTGCACCGTGAGCAGTGCGTCCAGGATGTAGCGGCGGAACAGCACGTCGCCGTAGACGATCACGGTCTCGCCGCGCAGCGCGTCGGCGGCGCGCAGCAGCGAGGCGACCTCGCCGGTGCTGGCATGGTCGTCGTTGTCCAGCAGGGTGACGCCGGCGACGCCGATGCGTTCGGCGCTGATCGCGTCCTTGCGGTAGCCGCGCACCACGCTCAGCTCCTGCACGCCGCCGCGCCGCAGCGTGTCGAGCAGGTGGCCGAGCAGCGGCCGGCCGCGTAGGTCGACCATGCATTTCGGCTTATCGGCGGTGTACGCGCCGAGCGCCTCGCCGTGCGAGGCGGCGAGCACGATGCCGCGCACCGCGCGCCGCGGCTGCGGCGTGGGGAAGGCGGGCAGCGAGGCGGCGGGCAGGTAGCGCTGTGCCGCGGCCTCCAGCTCGTCGTTGTCGGTCAGCGCGAAGATCTCGCCCACCGAGGCGACCTCCGGCTCGATGCCGCGCAGGCTCTGCTCGCGGTGGATGCGCGCGGCGGTCTCGCGCATCGCGGTGATCGAGGCGCGCACCATGTGGTTGGCCCAGATCACCGTCGAGACGCCGGCGTGGCGGAACATGTCGGTCGGCGTCGCATAGTACATGGTCGGCACGATCACCACCGGGCAGCGGTCGCCCCAGCGCTCCATGAAGCCGAGGATCTCGCCGGCGTGGCGCTTCTTGGAGTGGATCAGGATCGCGTCCGCGCCGGCCTCCCGGTAGGCTTCGGCGCGACGCAGCGCCTCGTCCATCGGGTGGCCGGAGATCAGCGCCTCGACCCGCGCCACCAGCACGAAGTCGTCGTCCGGCTGGGCGTCCTTGGCGGCGCGCAGCCGGCCGCAGAACTCGTCGAGGTCGGCGAGCGGCTGCGCCTCGCCGATGAAGGAGTTGGTCTTCGGGAACAGCTTGTCCTCGATGCACACCCCGGCGATGCCGCGCTCGCACAGCTTGCGCACCAGGCGGCGGACGTTGTTGAAGTTGCCGTAGCCGGTGTCGCCGTCGAGCAGGATCGGCAGGCTGGTGGCGTCGGCCATGTACTCGGCCTGCTCCAGCACCTGGGTCCAGGAGGCCTCGTTGTTGTCGCGCAGGCCCAGCGAGGCGGACATCGACAGGCCGGACGCCCACACCCCGGCGAACCCCGCCTCCTCCACCAGCTTGGCGGAGAGGCCGCTATGCGCCTCCATCAGGAAGCTGAGGCCGGGACCCTCGATCAGCGCCCGCAGCCGGGCGAACCGGCTGAGCCGGGCGGCGACCTCGCCGGAACCGCGAACCCGGTCCCGTCCCTGAGCAGCCACCCCCTGAGCAGCAAACATGGTCAATTTGCCGTATCCTCGCCGATATGTCATC
>CAXTNB010000174.1:3577-6152 GCA_964245385.1 uncultured Acetobacteraceae bacterium
CCGCAGACCGTGATCCTGGCCGCCGGGCGCGGCCACCGGCTGGGCGGCGAGGCGCGCCCCAAGGTGCTGCTCGAATTCGGCGGCAAGTCGCTGCTGCAGCGTCATCTCGAGCTGCTCGAGCAGGCGGGCGCCGGCCCGATCGCCCTGGTGGTCGGCTACCGTCGCGAGGCGATCGAGGCCGAGCTGTCGCGACTCGGGCGCGCCGACGCCGTCAGCGTGATCGACAACCCGGACTGGCGGCAGGGCAGCGCCGTCTCGCTCGACCGTGCCGCCGCGGTGCTCCGCTCCGGCGATCCGGTGCTGCTGATGGACGCCGACGTCCTGTACGACCGTCGCCTGCTGGAGCGCCTGATGCGCAGCGCGCACGACAACGTGCTGCTGCTCGACCGCGCGATCGAGCCCGGCGACGAGCCGGTCAAGATCTGCGTCCGCGGCGAGTCGCGGATCGTCGACTTCGCCAAGCGGCCGGAGGTGCCGGGGGACTGGCACGGCGAGTCGGTCGGCTTCTTCCGGCTGACGCCGGACATGGCGGCGCGGCTCGCGGCGCTGGTGCGCGCCACGGTCGAAGGCGGGATGCTGAGCGCCGAGTACGAGGCGCCGATCCGCAGCCTGATCCGCGACGACGATACCGCCGCATCGTTCGGCTTCGAGGACGTCAGCGGGCTGCCCTGGACGGAGATCGACTTCGTCGAGGACGTCGAGCGCGCCCGGGCGCTGCTGCCGAGGCTCGCGGCATGACGATCGTCTCGTCTCCGCCCTCGGCGCGGCTGCCGGATCAGGCCGAGCTCGCGGCGATGCGGCAGACCGGCACCCTGGTGGTGCCCGGCTTCTTCGACCCCGACGAGACCCGCGCGCTGATCGGCTGGACCGACGAGATCGCCGCCAGCCCGGAGGTCGCCGGCGGCCAGATGGTCTATCACGAGGACAGCCTGCTGCTGCCGGGACGGCGGGTGGTGCAGCGGATCGAGGATTTCTGCAGCCATCACCCGGCGATGGACCGCGTGGCGCGTCACGGCGCGCTGTCGCGCTGGCTGGAGCGGCTGATGGGCGGCGAGAGCGTGCTGTTCAAGGACAAGATCAACTTCAAGTATCCGGGCGGCGACGGCTTCAAGGCGCATCAGGACCAGGCCGCCGGCTGGACGCGCTACGCGCCGCTGTTCGTGACCGCGCTGGTGACGATCGACGCCGCGACCACCGCGAACGGCTGCCTGGAGATCGCCACCGCGCCGCGCAGCCGGCAGCTGCGCGGCGCGGAGTGGGCGCCGCGGGACGAGGACGCGCTGGGGCTGGTCGCGGTGCCGACGCAGCCGGGCGACGTGATCTTCTTCGACAGCTTCGTGCCGCACGCGAGCAAGCCGAACCTGACCGATGCCGCCCGCCGGGTGCTCTACCTCACCTACAACCTGGCGGCCGAAGGCGACCACCGCGCGCGCTACTTCGCCGAGAAGCGCGCCGCCTTCCCGCCGGACATCGAGCGCGCCCCGGGCGAGGTCTACGTCTTCCGGGTCTGAGCGCGTCATCCGAACCGGCCGGGCGGCGTGCCATGCCCGTATCGAAACGTCTCGGCCGCGGGTCGGAAGGGGGAGCAGCGATGCGTCTGAGGTCACGAGCCATCCCGGGAAGCCTGCTGGCGCCGCTCGTGCTGCCCGCGCTCCTGCTGCTGCCGACCGGCTGCGCCACGCCGCCGCCGGCCAGCGATCCCGAGGCGGTGGCCGACTTCAAGGCCACCAACGACCCGCTCGAGCCGACCAACCGGTTCTTCTACCGCGTCAACGACGGCGCCCTGACCTACGTGCTGGCGCCGGTCGCGCGCGGCTACAACGCCGCGGTGCCGCGGCCGGTGCGCGGCGGCATCCACAACCTGCTGAACAATATCGGCCAGCCGGTGCAGTTCGTGAACGACGTGCTGGAGACCAAGCCGCGCCGCGCCGGCGACACCTTCATGCGCTTCGCCATCAACACCACGCTGGGGGTGGGCGGCATCTTCGACGTCGCGAGACGGGTCGGCTATCCGGACCATGACGCCGATGGCGGGCTGACCCTGGCGATCTGGGGGCTGCCGGCGGGTCCCTATCTCTACCTGCCGCTGTACGGTCCGTCGGGCCTGCGCGACGGCGTGGGGCGCGGGCTGGATGCGGCGGCCAGCCCGTTCACCTGGCTCTCCTTCGACGGCTCCAACAGCCTGGGCTGGTCGCAGGCGGTGCTCGGCGCCCTCGACCAGACCTCGCGTCACCTCAAGGACATCCAGCAGGTCAAGGCCGACGCGCTCGATCCCTACGCCACCTTCCGCAGCCTGTGGCGGCAGCTGCGCGACAGCCAGGCGCAGGCGATACGCGACGATCGTCGGGCGACCGTGCCGGACTGGTACGCGGATGCGGGCGCCAACGGCGCCGCCAAGCCGGCGACCACGCCGGAGCTGACGCCGCGTCCGTTCCTGACCCCGGCGACCCCCGCGAGCGCGCAGCCGGGGACCCATCCCTGAGCAAGGCATGCCCCTCGACCCCATCAAAGGCCGAGCCTCTGAAATCCATTGTTTTCGAGTAGGGGTCTGGGGCCGCCGGCCCCAGCGGGTCAA
>CAXTNB010000175.1:0-6105 GCA_964245385.1 uncultured Acetobacteraceae bacterium
CGTGGCGCTCGGCCGGGTGCTCGCTGGAGCCGGTACGAGGGCTCTCGTCGGCAGCGTTCTGGTCACTCATCCTGATGTCTCCGCGGCGATCGAACAGGCCGCGGATATGCGGGGATATCACGTTCTTTTCAACCGGCGGCCGGACATTCTGCGGCCGGGCGACGGGTCGAGCCTCCCTCAGTATCGGCTCATCCGGCGAGGGATCGTCAGCATGGCGACCGGGGTGGCTCGATACGCCGCCAGGTCACGGCCGCCGCCGCTGCCGAACAGGCGGCCGCCGCCGCGCGGGAAGCGACCATAGCCGGTCAGCGCCATGTTGAGGCTGCTGTGGCCGAACGGGCGCGTCGATACTGACCCGGCGCCAGTCGAGATCGGGGAGGACAACGTCGCGAGCTGCCGGTGAAACTCGGAGGTACGGGGTGACGCGCCGCGCTCGGACGATCCCGGGACGGTCGGTCGGTCGATCGGATCGGCCCAGGCTTCCAGGACCTTGCGCTGGTAGTCGGTGCCGAGCTCAGGGGTCTGAGAATGGTAGGCCGCCGCTGCGTGCGGCCAGCTTCCGGTCTGGTGGAACAAGTCCGTCAGGAAGCGGGCGGCGTAGGTGGCGTTGTGGCCGGGGTCGAAGGCATCCTCGAGAGAGCTGAACGCGGTCGGATGGAACATCAGGTTGATCTGTGTGCAGCCGACATCCATGGACTGGATGCCTCTCGCCCGGAACTGCCTGGCCGCTTCGACCGCTTCCGCCTTGGAGGCGTAGAAGTGCCCCTGCCCCTCGGCGTTGATGGTCCACGGCCATGCCCGCACGGCTCCCTGATCCTGATCGTAGCGGCCGCTCTCGACACGGCTGATGGCGTCCAGCAGCTGATCGGGCACCCCGGACTCATGCTCTGCGGCCGCCGTCGCGTGCTGGCACAGGGCGTAATCGGCGGGCTCGGACGCGACGGCGAGGGCGCTGGCGAACGCCCACAGCAACAGCAGGAGCAGCGCAAGGCTGGTGAGGGGAGGGCATCGCATCGCTGCATGATGCGGCCGATCGGTTACCAAATCCTCAAGAGCGGGAGGATCTGCCGTCCGGAACCGCCATGATCGCTAGCGCATGAGGGCCGGGACGTTCTCGGCGAGCTTGTCCAGCAACTGCGCCATTATGCCACGGAGCTCGGTGAAACGCGGCAGCTTCTCGAAATTCGCCTCGTTCATGTAGAGGCTGCGACAGATCTCGATCTGCAGCACGTGGACGTGGTGGGACGGGCGGCCGTAGTGACGCGTGACGTAGCCGCCCGCGTAGGGATCGTTGCGGCGGACCCGGAAGCCGCGATCGCGCAGGAAGCGCTCGGTGAACTGGGTGATCGGCAGGGCACAGGAGGTGCCGAACGCGTCGCCGAGCACGAAATCGGGGTCAGCCCTCTTGAAGTCGTTGCCGAGGCTCGGCATGGAGTGCGCGTCGAGCAGCAGGCAGAACCCGTGGTTGGCGAGGATATCCTCGATGAGCCGCGTCAGCGTGTCGTGGTAGGGCTGCCAGCAGGCGCGTATGCGGCGCTCCGCTTCGGCGAACGTCAGCTTCTCCCGGTAGATCGGCTCACCCGATGAGACGAGGCGAGCGATGGTGCCGAAGCCGGCCAGCACCCGGGCGCTTCCGGTGTTGCACCAGGAGGGCAGCTTGTCGGCGAACATGACCGGATCCAACTCCCAGGGCTCACGGTTCGCGTCGCAGTAGACCCGAGGAAAATCGGCCCGGAGCAGGGCGATGCCTGCCTCCGATGCTCCTGCGAACAGCTCCTCGACGAAGCTGTCCTCGCTGCGGCGCAGATCCTCGAAGGTGAGACGCGACGACGCGATGAAGTCGGCGGAGTAGTTGCGACCCGAATGCGGCGAGGCGACCAGTATCGGGACCATCTGCATTGCCGGCGCCGCGACGTGGAGCGGCTGCTCGGAGAGCAGGTCGTGCGGCCGCAGGGGATCGATAGATGCCATGGCGGGAGTTTGCGCGCCCCGCCGCATCGTGTCACTCGTCCCCCACCGAGACGCCGGGCCATGGGTGCTGCGGCGGCGAGGAGAATGCGCTCCGGCGGTGCCGCTTGCAGATCGCGATCCGCGCTTGTAGAAGCCTGCGGATCGGATGGGCGCGTAGCTCAGCGGTAGAGCACTGCCTTGACATGGCAGGGGTCACAGGTTCAATCCCTGTCGCGCCCACCATCCGTCTGAGACGCTTCGATGCCGGGCAGCGGCGCCATGCTGCCTCGGGTCGCGTCGAGGGCCGCCTGCAGGATATAGGCAGCTGCGAGCCGGTCCACCAGCACTGCGCGACGCGCTCGGGTCATGTCGAGGTCCGAGATCAGCATGCGATTGACGGCGCTGGTCGAGAGACGCTCGTCCCAGAGGGCGCCGGGCAGGCCGGTGGCATCGCTCAGAGCACGCAGCCAATCGCGCGCGCGTTGCGCTGCCGGACCGAAACGGCCGTCCATCGACAGTGGAAGCCCGCAGACCAGGCCGGCTACGCCTTCCTTGCGCGCGAGGCGAAGGATCTCAGGCGCATTCACCGAAAGCTTCTCGCGCTTCAGGCTTCCATAGGGAGAGGCGAGCAGGAGCGAGACGTCGGACAATGCGAGGCCGATGGTGCGGGATCCGGGATCGAGACCAAGCAGCCGGCCGTCCTGGGGCAGAACTTCGCGAAGCTGTCGCATGTTGAAGAGCGGCATAGTGACGGTTTATGGTCCCGACCCGCCCAGGTTGCCAGGGTGCCTTCCCGAGATAAAGGTTCTCCGTCATGTCGCTTGATGCCGCGACGGTCCGTCGCGTTGCCCGACTAGCCCGGATCGGGATCGAGGATCACGAGCTTCCCCGCCTGCAGGAGGAGCTTAACGGCATTCTAGGCTGGATCGAGCAGCTCTCGGAGGTCGACGTCGAGGGCGTGGCTGCGATGGTGAGCGTGGAGCAGGCCGTGCTTCGACTGCGGGACGATCTCGTGAGCGACGGCGGCACGCCCGACGCGGTGCTGTCGAACACGGTGGATCGGGTGGGGTCCTTCTATGCGGTTCCCAAGGTGGTCGAATGATGCTGACCGACCTTTCGCTCGCGGCCGCGTCGCGCGGCCTGCGCGACGGAGACTTCACTTCCGTCGAGCTGACGCGGGCGCATCTTGAGGCGATCGAGGCGTTGAACCCGCGTCTCAACGCCTACGTCACCGTGACCGCGGAGCGGGCGCTGCAGGCCGCCGCGGCAGCGGACGCGGCGCTCGCGCGCGCAGAGCAGGCACCGCTCAACGGCATTCCGCTCGCGATCAAGGACCTGTTCTGCACGAGGGACGTGCGGACGACTGCCGCGAGCCGGATGCTCGAGACCTTCGTGCCGCCCTACGAGAGCACGGTGACGGAGCGTTTGCTGCGTGACGGGGCGATATTCCTGGGCAAGACCAATCTCGACGAGTTCGCCATGGGCTCATCCAACATGAGCTCGGTGTTCGGACCGGTGGAGAATCCCTGGCAGCGCTCCGGCGATGCCGCCAAGCTGGTCCCGGGCGGATCCTCGGGAGGGTCGGCGGCAGCGGTTGCGGGGCGTCTGGCGCTCGGTGCCACCGGGACAGATACCGGCGGCTCGATCCGGCAGCCGGCTTCCTTCTGCGGCATCGTCGGGCTCAAGCCGACCTATGGGCGCTGCAGCCGCTGGGGCGTGATCGCGTTCGCGAGCTCGCTCGATCAGCCGGGACCGATGGCGCGCAGCGTCGAGGACTGCGCGATCCTGCTCCGCTCCATGGCAGGCTACGACGCCAAGGACAGCACCAGCGTGGATCGGCCGGTGGCGGATTATGCCGCCGCATGCGGTCGAAGCCTGCGAGGGCTGCGCGTCGGTATTCCACGAGAGTATCACACCGCGGCGATGCCGCCGGAGATCGAAACGCTTTGGCAGCGGGGCATCTCCTGGCTGCGCGACGCGGGGTGCGAGATCGCCACCATATCGCTGCCGCACACCAAGTATGGCTTGGCAGCGTACTACATCATCGCGCCTGCGGAATGTTCCTCGAACCTCGCTCGCTATGATGGAGTACGGTTCGGGACCCGTGTGGAGGCCGGCAGCCTGGACGAGCTCTACGAGCGCTCGCGGGCTCATGGTTTCGGGACGGAGGTGCGGCGACGGATCCTGATCGGCACCTACGTCCTGTCGGCGGGATACTACGACGCCTATTACCTGCGAGCACAGAAGGTCAGGAACTTGATCCTGCGTGACTTCACGCAGGCCTTTCAGGAGGTCGACGTCCTGCTGACGCCCACGACTCCATCGGCTGCCTTCGCGCAGGGCGAGAACATGGACGATCCGATCAAGATGTATCTCAACGACGTGTTCACGGTTCCGGCGAGCTTGGCCGGCGTGCCAGCATTGTCGGTGCCTGCTGGCCTCGACGCAACAGGGCTGCCGTTGGGCCTGCAAGTAATCGCGCGACCGTTCGACGAGGAGTCGCTCCTCGCCGTCGGCCACGCCCTGGAGCTGGCTGCTGCCTTCCCGAGCGTGGCGACAGCGCGGTCGGGGGCAGCGGCATGAGCTATGTCATCGAAGGACGTACCGGCACCTGGGAACTGGTGATCGGACTGGAGGTGCATGCACAGGTGATCAGCCAGTCGAAGCTGTTCTCGGGTGCCTCGGCAACCTACGGTGCGGAGCCGAACACGCAGGTCAGCCTGATCGATGCGGCGTTTCCAGGCATGTTGCCGGTGATCAACCGAGAATGCGTGGCGCAGGCGGTTCGTACGGGTCTCGGGCTGAACGCGCGGATCAACCTGGAGAGCCGGTTCGACCGCAAGAACTACTTCTACGCGGATCTGCCCGCCGGCTACCAGATCAGCCAGTTCACGCACCCGATCGTCGGTGCCGGCGTGGTCGAGGTCGAGCTGACGGACGGAAGCACGCGCAAGATCGGGATCACCCGCGTGCATCTTGAGCAGGATGCGGGCAAGTCGTTGCACGACCAGAACCCTACGAAGTCCTATATCGACCTCAATCGTGCCGGCGTCGGACTGATGGAGATCGTCAGCGAGCCGGACATGCGCAGTCCTGAGGAAGCCGGAGCCTACCTGCGCAAGCTGCGGATGATCCTGCGCTACCTGGGCACCTGCGACGGCAACATGGAAGAAGGATCGATGCGCGCCGACGTGAACGTCTCGGTCCGGCAGCGCGGCGAGCCATTCAGAACACGATGCGAGATCAAGAACGTCAATTCGGTCCGTTACGTCATGCAGGCGATCGAGATCGAGGCGAGGCGACAGGTTGAAATCTGGGAAGATGGCGGCACGGTTGACCAGGAAACCCGGCTGTTTGATCCGGCGCGAGCGGAAACGAGATCGCTCCGCAGCAAGGAGGATGCTCACGACTACAGGTATTTTCCGGATCCGGATTTGCTGCCGCTCGTTCTCGATGAGGGCTGGATCGCGGGATTGGCGGAGGCGCTTCCGGAGCTACCGGACCGCAAGTGCAGCCGCTTCGTCAGCGACTACGGGATCCCCCGGCAGGATGCGGCCGTGCTCGTCGCCGAACGATCTACGGCCGACTTCTTCGAGGAAGTCGCGCAGGGACGAGATGGCCGCCTGGCTGCCAACTGGGTGGTAGGCGATCTCTTCGCCGCCCTGAACCGGACCGGGCGGAGCATCGCGACCAGTCCTGTCTCGGCGAACGCCCTGGGAGCGTTGCTGGACCTGATAGCGGATCGCACGATAAACGGCCGCATCGCCAAGGAAGTCTTCGAGGAGATGATCGATACCGGGGAGGAGCCGGGCTCCATCATCGAGCGGAAAGGTCTGCGTCAGGTTACCGACAGCGGCGCGATCGACGCTGCCATAGACACGGTGTTGGCGGCCAATGCCGAGAAGCTCGCTGAGTTTCATGCCGGAAAAGACAAGCTTTTCGGCTTCTTCGTGGGTCAGGTCATGAAGGCAACGTCGGGAAAAGGCAACCCGACGCTGGTGAACGAGGCGCTGCGGCGCCGACTGAGGCACGAGGTGGGATAGGGTTTGACGTCACTTCTCACCGGGCCTAGAAACAGATCGAGGCGCTGGGCGACGAGAACGCTCTTCGGCGGAGGGGTGGCCGAGTGGCTGAAGGCGGCGGTTTGCTAAACCG
>CAXTNB010000176.1:0-4058 GCA_964245385.1 uncultured Acetobacteraceae bacterium
GCGCCGCAGCTGGGCCGCCTGCTTCGAATGATCGGCCGCGCCGGCGTCGCGCCTCTCAGCCGGCGGGCGGCTCGAACAGCAGCGGATCCAGCGCCAGCCCGCTCCGCACGCCGGTCAGCTCGATGCGGGTGCGCTGGCGGCGCGCATCGACCGTCTCCAGTCCGATCAGGCCGAGACCGCCCGGCCCGTCCGCGAAGACCAGGGTCAGCAGCCCCTGGGCGGGGTCGGCGGTGCGGGCGAGCGACACCTGCAGCAGCGAGGGGCCGCGGCGGAGGTCGGTGACGCTGATCGCGCCCTCCAGCCGCAGCGGGCGTGCCAGCAGCAGACCGAGCGGGTTGCCGGACAGCGCGATCCGCGTGGTCGCGCCGTCGGACTCGCGATGCGCCACCAGATGCCGGCCTGAGGCGACCACCACCATCCGGCCGGGCGCGTCGTATTGCAGCCGCAGCCGGCCAGGGTCGTACCAGGCGGTGCCGCTGCCGGTGATGCCCTCGGCCCCGCTCTGCACGAAACGCGCGCGCAGGCCGTGCAGCGCGTTCAGGTAGGACTGCACGCGCGCGAGGTCGAGGCGATCCCGCGTCGAGCGCGGCGCCGCCTGTTCCGAGGCGCAGCCGCAGAGCAGGGCGAGCGCCGCGAGGCAGGCCGCACGTCGACCGACCGAGAGCGGGCTCAGAGCGGCGGCCTGTCGGCGGGATCGGCCAGGTGATAATACAGCCTCGCCGTCCTGGAGAAGTTGGGATTGTAGGACGGGTCCTCGAACGACGCCTGCTCGCCCCAGCGCTCCAGCATCACCTGCTGCTCGCGGAAGAAACGCGCCTCCTGGTCCGGCGCCAGGTCGCTGCCACGCGACAGGCTCTCGTGATGCTCGGCGACGACGCCCGCGCACCAGACGACGCGGTGCCCCGACGCCCGCACCTTCAGGCACAGGTCGACGTCGTTGTAGGCCACCGGGAGATGCGTCTCGTCGAAGCCGCCGACGGCGTGGAACAGCTCGGCGCGGATCAGCATGCAGGCGGCGGTGACGGCGCTCAGCTCCTGGCTCAGCCGGGCGCGGCCGACATAGCCGTAATCGTCCGCCGAGAGGCCGAGATGCACGTGCGCCGCGATGCCGTGCACGCCGACCAGCACGCCGGCATGCTGCACGGTGCGGTCGGGATAGAGGAGCTTGCAGCCGACGATGCCGATATCGTCGCGCGCCGTCGCCTCGCCGAGCAGCCGTTGCAGCCAGTCGGGATCGCCGACGATGACGTCGTTGTTCAGGAACACGTAGTACTCGGCGTCGCTGCCCGCGGCGGCGAGGTTGTTCAGGCGCGCGTAGTTGAACTCCTCGACGACGCGCAGCACCCGCACCCGCTCGAGCGTCTCCATCTCGGCCAGGAAGCGCCGGCTCTCGTCGTCGGTCGACCAGTTGTCGACCAGGACGATGTCGTACTCGACGTCGCGCGTGCGCTCGATCAGGGCGCCGACGCAGCGCCGGGTGATCTGCGCCTGGTCGCGGAACGGGATGATGATCGAGACCCGCGCCGGCCGCGCCGGCCTCCAGGCCACGTCGTAGATCGAGAGCCCGTTGATCGACTGCACGCTCGCCGGCCGGCCGATCCGCTTCAGGTGGTCCGAGACGCAGCGCACGCCGGCATCGACCGCGTACTGCTTGTTGGCGATGCTGGCGGCGGTGGAGTTCGGCGTGATGCGCCAGTGATAGAGCAGCTCCGGCACGTGGTGGATCAGCCGGTGATCCAGCAGCTCGGCGCAGCGCAGGATGAAGTCGTGATCCTGCGCGCCGTCGTACTCGCGCCGCAGCGGCCCCACCGCGCGCATGGTCGCGGTCTCGACCATGGTGAGGTGGCAGACATAGTTGCAGCCGAGCAGGTAGCGATAGTTCCAGTCCGGCTTGAGGTTCGGTTCGCGGAAGTAGCCGGCCTGATCGAGCTTGTCCTCGTCGGAGTAGAGCAGCTTGGCGCCACTGCGCTGGGCCGCGCGCAGCATCACCTCCAGCGCCACCTCGACCAGCACGTCGTCATGGTCGAAGAACACGGTCCACGCGCCGTGCGCCGCCTCCATGCCGAGGCTCGTCGCCCGCGCGATCCCGACATTCTTGCTGCGCCGGATGCAGCGGATGCGCGTGTCCTGCCGGCAGAAGCGGTCGATGCGCTCGGACAGCTCGGCCGACTTGCTGCCGTCATCGACGATGATCAGCTCCCAGTTGCGGTAGGTCTGGGCGATGACGGAGTCGACCGCGGCGACGAAGTCCGCCAGCATCGGCCGGTAGGTCGGCAGCAGCACGCTGACCAGCGGCTCCGGCGGCAGCGCCCCCTGCTCGCGCAGCGCCTGGCGTCCGGCGGCGACGCGCGCGCGCAGCTTCTCGTAGTAGCGGCGCGCCCAGCGGTCGTAGTCGTCGAGATGGTAGCCCTCCGTCGGCAGCAGCCGGTCGAGCTCGCGACGCATGCGCTGCAGCTCGCCGTGCAGCCGGCCCATGTCCGCCGACAGCGCCAGCAGCCGGCCCTCCAGGAACTCCGAGACCGCGCGCGCGAGCAACGGGCTGCCGTCCAGCTCCAGCATCTCCGGCAGCACGAAGACGCGGAACGTCTGCGGATACTCGCGTCGGAACGGCCGCGGTATGGCGAACTCGAAGCCGCAGTTCGGGTCGCACTCGAGCGCGTCGCCGACGTCGCGCCGCATCCGGTCCGCCTTGACCTGGCCGATGCGCACGTCGTCGCAGGTGACCAGCAGGTCGCAGCGCGCGGTCAGGGCGCCGCGGTGGCCGGCCTGACGCAGCACCCAGCCGCGCAGCACGTTGTGCGTCAGCCCGTCGAGATGGCCCTGCAGCGAGACGTGCGGCAGGTCGGCGAACTCGACCGCGCCGAGCGGCCTGTCGACCCCCTCCGCCCCGACGTGCGGCAGCACGCTGCCGTCGGGCAGCAGGAAGCTCAGCACGTGCGGCTGGTTGTCGAGATAGCTCTCGGGGATGTCGTAGGTGAAGCCGACATGGGCCGAGCGCAGCTGCAGGCTGTCGCGGACGTCGGGACGCAGCCCGTCGCACAGCACGTGGCCGATCTCGGCACCGTCGATGACCACCACCAGCGAGACGATGGTCTGCGGCGAGGCCAGGTTGGCCACCCAGCCGGAAGCCTGACCTGCCTGGTAGCGGTCGAAGTAGCCGCTGAACTTCCGGGTGAGCGGCATCCCCGACGTCTCGTCGATATCAGCCATGCCCTCTCCTCAGCGAGACGCCGAATTCATAGCCAAGCGCCCGGCAGGCGGCAAATGGCCGGGGCGGCCGGCGGCGGCAGGGTCAGGGGATGTCGGACACCAGCAGCCGCAGCAATGCCTGGCGCAGCTCCGGGGGGGCGGCCCGGTCGAGCGCGTCGCGCACCCGTCGCATGCGCCGCCGTGCCTCGTAGAGCTGGTCGAGCAGCGACAGCACGACCGGCAGCGCGTCCTCGTTGACCTGCATCTGCTCGCGCAGCTCGACGATCAGCCGCACCCGTGCCACGTCGATGTCGTGGAACAGGTAGCCTCCGGGCTGGCCGTCCGGGCGCACCCAGGACTGGCCGATCCAGCGCTCCACGTCCTCGGGGCGCAGGCCGCTGATGCGCAGGCACAGCGTCTCGATGGTAATCATGCGTCCCCCATCATGGCGCGTCGCGGATCGACGGCGTGCGACGGGCGCCAGTCCCTGAGGAACGCCTCGAGTGCCGGATCGGGCGGCCCGATCACCACCCGCAGCGTGAGGTAGAGGTCGCCGGCCTCCTGCTCGCCGTGCCCGGGCACGCCGCGCCCGCGCAGCCTGAGGGTGCTTCCGGAGTCCGAGGCGGCGGGGATGGTCATGGTCACCGGCCCCGCCGGCGTGGGGACCGGGATCCGCGCGCCCAGCACCGCCTCCGGCACCGACACCGGCAGCTCCACGCGGATGTCGTTGCCGTCGCGGCGGAAGAACGGATGTGCCGCGACCTTGATCTGGATCAGCGCGTCGCCGGCGGGACCGCCGTTCAGCCCGGGGCTGCCCTGCTGGCGCAGGCGCAGCGTCTGGCCGGCCTCGAGACCGACCGGGATCTTGA
>CAXTNB010000176.1:4068-6097 GCA_964245385.1 uncultured Acetobacteraceae bacterium
CCGCACCCGCCGGACGGTAGCGACGGCCGGACGCGCCGTCGGCGAAATCGCGGTAGCGCGGGCGCTCCGGCCGCGCGTGACCCTCGGCGTCGATCTCGCCGCGATCGAAGGCGGCCCGCTTCTCGACGTCGGACAGCAGGTCGTGCGCGGCGGCGACCGACTTGAACGCGGACTCCGCCGACGCATCGCCGGGGTTGAGGTCCGGATGATGCTTCCTGGCCAGCGCCCGATAGGCCCGGCGTATGGCGGCCGCGTCGGCATCGCGCGGCACGCCCAGCACGTCGTACGGATCATCGGCCATGCAGGCTCTTCGGCTCGAACATCGGCCGAGGGTAGCAGAAGCCGAGCGGATCTGGCGGCCGAATCGCGCGACGCCGGCCCCGCCGCGACCGCGCCGCGCCGCATCGGGCGCGGCGGGGCGGCGCTACAGCTGCTGCGCCACCATGCCCTCGATCCACTCGCGCGCCTGCGCCTGGGTGACCGGACCGTGCACCAGCAGCCAGCGCGAGCCGCAGCGCCAGTGCACGAACCAATGCTCGTCGTCGGTGAGCAGCCGGTAGTGGATCATCGGCGGCATCGCCGGGTTCCAGGCCTGATCGTCCGGAGATGGATGCACAACCCGCGCCCCCTTGGCACCTAATCAAGATCGATAACGTAACATTGATCATTGACGGTACGCAAGCAAACTGATCGCGGATTCGTGATCAGCCGTGCCGGGCTGCTCCGGAGCGTCGGTGCGTGGCGTGTCAGCTGCTCTGCAGGATCGTGATATGGCCCGAGACGCCGCGGTCGGTCTGCGCCGCAGGGTCGTTGGTGGCGAGCACGTAGTCGCCGCTGTGCTGGAAGTGGAAATCGTGGACGGCCTGGCCCGCGGCATTCAGCGGGATGTCGATCCAGCTCGATTCCGCAACGTTCTGCGAGTTCATGACGAACGCGTAGACCTCCTTGAGGCCGGGATCGGAGATCGTGATCGGGACGTTGGCGCCGGCCGAGGGATTCGAGATGAACTGCATGCCCGGGTCGGAGAGCGCGATGTTCGTGCTCGGCGTCGGCGTCGGCGTCGGCGTGGGCGGCGCCGGCGGGCTGCCCTGCGCCGAGGGCGTGTAGCTCATGTCGGACACTGTCAGGGAGGTTCCCGACGGGCCGTAATTGCCGATCCCGAAGGACTCGTTGGTTCCGCCGTCGGCATAATCTTTCGGCACCGGCACCGAGCCGCCGGCCTGGAAATGGGCGACCTGCGAGCCGTCGACGTCGAACGTCAGGCCGCTGGCCTGCCAGTTCAGCGACACCGTGGTCGGCTGTGACAGATCCGCCTTGAAGTCGACCGCCTGGTAGTCGTTGCCGCCGGAACTGCTCTTCCAGTGCACGGTGAGGTAGGGCTGGCCGTTGAACTGCTCGGTGAGATCGATCTCCGGCCCGGGCCAGACGTTGCTGGACGGCCAGAGGCAGATATAGGCGCCGTTCGCCTGATGCGTCGGCATCGTGAAGGTCGCCGAGAACACGCCGTAGCCATCGCCGTCGCCAGCACCTTCGTCCCTGGCCATGAAGCCGGCCGAGTTGCCGTTCGACGTGAGCGTCAGCCCGTCGCTGCCGAACGAGAACTCGCTGCTGTCGCCCCATCGCATCGGAAACAGGCCGCCGTTGAGGCTTGAGTCCCGGGTGAAGTCGTCGTTCCAGCCTGATGCCAAGATCTTTTCCTCTCCGTCACCTGTGAAGTTTCTTTTCGAAGGCGGGCGATACGCAAGTTGATGTGCGCATCGGCCCGGACAGTCAACAAGAAGATCACGAAATCGACGAAGAGGATGAGGTGGCGCGGCGGCAGGTCTTGGAAAGATGCCGATCAGCACTCGATCTTCGCGTTCTTCAAGCCGGTGCGGAATGTTTTGCCGCGGGCAGCCGCGCCGCAGGATGCCGTCGCTTCTCCGCCAGCCCGGCACAGGCATCTCTCGCATCGACGCGGCGTCGGCACGACGGGTGGTGCGGGCGCGTCGAGCGCAGTCGGCCAGTTAGGAAGAAAATCACAAGTCCA
>CAXTNB010000177.1:0-137 GCA_964245385.1 uncultured Acetobacteraceae bacterium
TCCGTCACCAGCATGTAGATGTCGCAGATGCAGCGACGGATCGCCTCGTTGAAGATCTCGTTCGACGACGCGATCGCGGCCGCCCGGGCGGAGGCGACGCGCAGCGAGCGGCGCGCCTCGACCATGGAGAACAGGAA